>JAGVLZ010000357.1 GCA_020054055.1 Phycisphaerales bacterium | reverse complement strand
GAGCCCACGGCCAGCCTCGACCCGGAGAACGCGGGGGCGGCGATGGGCCTGATCCAATCGGTCTGCCGCGAGAAGGGGGCGGCGCTCTTGTGCGTGAGCCATGATCCGGCGATGGCTTCGCGGTTCGAGAGGCGGGCGACATTGGATTCGCTGGCGCGATCGTGAAGAGGAAAGCGTTGGCACGAATGGCACAGATTGGGATGAAGAGATGACACGGATAAGAGACGAAAAGGCATGAAGAGATATCGATTCAACAGGCCGAGTCGATGCGCAGTGACATTCGACTCTCCCGGGTCTTATCCGTGCCCATCTGTGTCATCTGTGTCATCTGTGCCCACTTCTTCTCTTCGAGCGAAGGCAACATGGCGCTGACCGACTTCACCATCATCCGCCGCAGCATGACCGCGAGGCTTTTTTCGACGGTGACGACGATCATTACGGTCGCGGTCGCGGTGGCGTTGATGCTCGTTTTGCTCTCGATGCGCGACGCGGGGGAGCGGGCCTTCGAGCGAGGCAGCGGGAACATGCACCTGCTCGTCTCGCGCGACAGCAGCCCGATGGTCAGCGTGCTCAACGGCGTGTTCTACGCGAACGCCCCCGCGCGCCCCATCGCATGGGCGGAATATGAAAAACTGATCGAGCCGCTGCCGCTGGAGTTCGCGGTGCCGGTGCAACTCGGGGATTCGTACCGTGGGCTTCCCGTGCTCGCGACAAATCGGGAGTTTTTCACCAAGTTCAAGCCGGACCCGGTCGAGGGATGGTCGCTTGTCGGGGGGCGGTTCTTCGAGAAGGAACTGGAGATCGTCCTGGGGGCGGCGGCGGCGCGCCAGACCGGGCTGAAGATCGGCGACTCGATCGCGGTGACGCATGGCGTCGGGAAGGTCGCGGCGGGCGCTGAGACCCACGTCCACTCGGAGTACGCTTTCACCGTCGTCGGCGTGCTGCGTCCGACGGGGAGCAGCCACGATCGGGCGCTCTTCATCGACCTGAACTCGGCGTGGATCCTGCACGCGCACGACCGGCGCGAGGCCGAGGAGGCCGCCGCGGGAGAACAGGAGCACGATCACGAGTACGAGGACGAGGACCACGACCATGCGCATGAACACGAGCAGGAGCCGCGGGTCACCGTCGCGGACATTCAGGACCGCGATCGTCTGATCACCGGGGTCTACCTGCGTGTGCTCACGCGCGAGGGGCAGGACGCTTCGGCCGCGCTGCCGCAGGTATTCAGCATGTTGCGGGCCGATCCGAGCATCACGGCGGCCTCGCCGACGGATCAGGTCCGCCGACTGTTCGCGATCGTGTCGAACATCGACCAGGTCTTCGTGGCGATGGCGGCGGTGGTGATGGTCAGCAGCGGGATCGCGATCATGCTCGCGCTCTACAACAGCATGGAGCAGCGGCGGCGTCAGATCGCCGTGCTGCGCGTGCTGGGGTGCAGCCGTGGAAGGGTGTTCGGGTTGGTGGTGACGGAGTCAGCAATCCTCGGCGTATTGGGGGCGGCGGTGGGCGCGGCCCTGGCCGTGGCGGGGGGAATGGTGGTCGCGGTGGTGCTGAAGGAGCGGCTGGGGCTGGTGGTCGAGCCGACGCTGCCGCTGGAGATCACGCTGGTGGTGGTGCTGGCGACGGTGGCGCTGGCGTCGGCCGCTGGGATTATCCCGGCGCTGATGGCCTACCGTACAAGCGTGGCGAAGAACTTGAGGCCCATCGGGTGAGCGCAAGAAAGCAAAACCAATGAAATGGTTCTGGTCAATCATGCTGGTGCTGGTCGTCGCGACGGGGGTGCTGATTGCGCGGCGTGAGACGGAGCGCCCCGCGGCTCCGGCGCCCGAAGTTGTCGCGATGGATCAACCACCGGCTCGTCCAATGGAAACGGTTCCCGACGTGGTGCGGCCTCAGACGGCCCCCGACGTTCCGACTGTCGCGGAGGCTCCCGCGCCGGTCGTGGTGGAGGACGTGAAGCCGAGCGTTGCGCCCGAGGTATCGAGCGTGGAATCCCTCGCTGGCGCTTCGGGCTCCGTTGAGGCCAAGCCGGTTCTTTTCCGCGATCAGTTCGAGATTGTCCCCGCGCGCACGAAGCCGGGCGAGAACGGCTTCACGATCTACGATGAGCGCTTCCCGGTGAAGGGGACGGGAACCCCCGAAGACCCGATCGAGATCTCGTGGGATTTTCTGGTGTCCGCATCGGAAACGTTTCAACCACGGATGGGGAAGAAGCGCTTACCCGAGCGCATCACGATGCTGGACAAGAAGCATGTGCGCGTGACCGGCTACATCGCCTTCCCCATCATGGCGGCCTCGCAGAACGAGATGCTCTCGATGCGAAACATGTGGGATGGGTGCTGCATCGGCGTGCCGCCCACGCCGTACGACGCGATCGAGGTGAAACTCAAGGGCGCCGCGACGGGGCGCGACCGCTTCACCGCCTTCGGCACGATCGAGGGGACGATGCAGGTCGATCCCTACATCAAGGGCAACTGGCTGCTGGGGCTGTACCTGATGGAGGGGGCGACACTCTCGCAGTTGAAGGAGGGGGGCGACCCGGGGAAGCATGGGGGGATGTAGCGCCTACGATTTGTCATGCAAGCGATCAAGGTCGATCCTGACATTCTCGGCGGCGTGCCGTGCTTCGCGGGGACGCGCGTACCGGTCGTGTCGCTCTTTGACTACCTGCGCGGCGGGCACACAGTGGACTTTTTCCTCAGTCAGTTCCCGACAGTGAGCCGAGAGCAGGTGGATCAGGTGCTGGATGATGCGAAGCGCATCGTACCTTCCGAGGCGCTCCGGGCTGCTGGATGAAGGTCTTGCTCGATGAAAACCTGCCCCATGATCTCCGGCATCTTCTGCCGGGGTACGATGTTGTCACTGTGGATTTTCTCGGCCTCAAGGGACTGAAGAATGGGTTGCTGCTTCGGTCGGCGGCGGCGCAAGGAATCGAGGTTCTGATCACGCTGGATACTTCGATGCCCTTCATGCAGAATCAGCGGGACCTTCCGCTTGCGATCGTCATTGTGCGGGCCATCTCCAGCAAGGTTGAAGACCTTCGTCCGGTTGTGCCAGCGATTCTGAAGGCGTTGGAAGGTATTGCGCCTGGATCGGTTGTGCGCGTCCCATGATCGCAAGGCCGCATCGTCTAGCTTGGAAAGCACCGCGTGCTCCATCGAGGAGGTCGGCGCTAACCTCGCCACGCTGCGCCGCACTCGGGACAGACTTTGCAGCCGTCAGTCGGTTCAGCCTCGGCCGCGCGGAGGTCATAGGCGCAGCATCCGCAAAAGCCATGCTGGAGGAGCGCTGCCACCAAGTTCGGCACCCTTGTGCGAGGCAGAAGCCGGCGCTGGACCATTTGAATTGCGAAGAGCATCCTCGCCCACGAAAGGAGGAGTCCGATCGTCTTCTTCATTTTTGCCGCCGGGAGACTCCAGGGCGAATACGCCCACACAAGCAGCGCAAATGCCAGAACGAGCACAAATGGCTTCGCACGGAGGAAGGCCGATCCCTTGATCATTGTTCGGCGCACCGCGTCAAGATCGCGTGGAGAGAGGTCCGGTTCATAGGCATGAAGCCAGAAATGCGTTTGCACACGCAGATCGTGGCATTTATTCCGATGATCAACGACCGAACGTTCGGCGCCGGTTTTCATTGCAACCCCAGCAACGGCCACATGTCCTCGTCAGGTCGTTCGCTCACCCGAGCACATTCTTGAAGTGCGATTCCTGGATCGGAACCACCCGCTCAAGAATGTGCTGCAAAACGCTCGCCGGGCTGCCGAGCGCATCGACCGTCTTCACAATGTCCCTGGGGTAGTGCTCGAGGACGGGCTTGGTTTCGTCCATGTAGACCTTCCACCGGCGGCGGATGACGTCCTCGCGCGCGTCGTCCACGCGGTTCTCCTTGAGGGCGCGCTTGCGGAGGCGGGAGAACATCTTCTCCTCATCGGAGCAGACGAGGTGGACCACTTCGAGCACGTCGATGTACTCGTCCATGATCTTCGCCTGGTTGGCGTTGCGCGGGATGCCGTCGAGGACGAGGAGGTCATCGTCGGGCTTGTAGATGCTGAGGATTTCCTGGGCGCGGATGTTCTCGCGCCACATGCGGATCGTCACATCGTCGGGGACGAGGAGCCCCTTCGAGGAGTACTCGACGAAGATGCGCCCGAGTTCGGACTTGGAGTTGAGGGTGCGGAAGACCTCGCCGCAGGAGAGGTGGTAGAAGCCGGGGATCTGTCCCAGGATCTTGCCCTGCGTCCCTTTACCCGAGCCGGGGGCGCCGAAGAGGAGGAGCGTGTTGTATTTCGTGTCGGGCATGGCGGATTCCGAGGTGGGTTCGAGTGGTGGTCGGGCTGATCGCTTCCATGAATCGGCGGCTCCGCCGGCCGACTTCGGAGAACCATCCGCGGGGATGCCTCTTCCTGCGGAAGCGTACCCAACTCCCAAATAACCCGCCCCCTCAAAGGGAAAAACCGCCGCGGCTACGCTTTTCGATATGCGAGGCATGACGCACCGCTGGCAGATACCGGGCGATTCGCCCGCCCGGGGGTGGAAGCCCGAGGCCGGGCTGGAGCCGCTGGTCGCGCGGCT
>JAGVLZ010000301.1 GCA_020054055.1 Phycisphaerales bacterium | reverse complement strand
GGTGCGCGGCGAGGGCGCACACGGTGCTCGTCGAGAATCGCGAAGCCGGCCCGCGCGAGGTGCGCTTCATCGCCCTCGACGGCACGATCGTGGAGGTGGAGGTCCGCTGCAACCCGATGCAGTACGGCGGCAGGCGGCTTGTCCAGACCACCATCGTGGACCTCACGGAGCGAAAGCAGGCCGAGTCCGCACTCCGCGAGAGCGAGGAAAAGTTCAGGCAGATCACCGAGAACGCCGCTGAAGTCTTCTGGCTGAACGAGATCAATCCGCGCACGCTCCGCTACATCAGCCCGGCTTTCGAGTCGATCTGGGGAATCACCGTCGAAGAAGTGATGAGCACACCGGGGCGGTTCTTCGACACGATCCACCCGGACGATCGGGCCCGCGTCGAGAAAACCGCCGCCGGCAACACCACCGGATTCAATCACGAGTTTCGCATCGTCCGACCGGACGGAACCATCCGCTGGGTTCACGACCGGGCCTACCCCGTGCGCGACGCATCGGGACGGACGGTCCGCATCGCCGGTGTCGCCGAGGACATCACCGACGCAAAGGCCGCGGAGGAGGCGCTCCGCCACACCACGAGGACTCAGCAACTCCTCCTCAGCGAACTCGACCACCGCGTCAAAAACTCCCTCACCAGCCTCGTCACGCTCATCGACCTCACCAGCGCCGAGACCGAAGGCGTGCGTGAGTTCGCCGATTCGATCCGGGCGCGCGTCCTCGCCATGTCATCGGTGCACAGCCTTCTTTCCGAGGGGCATTGGTCGCCCGTGCCCCTCGAGCGCGTTGTCCGCGCGCTCTCCCCCCCCGAAACCATCGGCACCATCGAAGTTGAAGGACCGCCGGTCGACGTCCCCGCCCGACAGGTCACCGCGTTCGCGATGATCGTGCAGGAACTCTTCACCAACTCGCTCAAGTACGGCGCCGCCGGACATGCCGCAGGGCTCGTCTCGGTAAAGTGGAACATCGAAGAGGGGTCCGCGACCCACAATTCATCCCCTCGCCTCCACCTTCGCTGGCACGAATCGAACGTCCCCGCGATCGCCCTCCCCGCCACCCCCGGCGTCGGCACGCGCCTGATCCAGGGCTTCTGCAAGTTTGAGCTCAATGGCCGGGCGAACTTCGAATATCACGCGAACGAAGTGCGCCACAACTTCATGTTCACCCTCGACAACGACCCGCCGCCGCTCCCCGATCCAAAGTTGATCAGGTCCGACGCCGCCCCGGCGTCGGACTTCTCTCACGTCACGCTGCGCAACCCCGCCTGATGCCCTCCCCCGCGGCGGGGCCGCAAAAAAAGGTTCGGCCGGCTGCGACACCGGCCGAACACACATTCGAGTGCGCCGCGAGTTGTCCTCCGCCGGTTGGTCGCGGCACGCCGGGACGCCCGATCGCTGGAGTCCCTTGCCCGCCCGGCGCGAATCCATGCGCCGGGACGATCCAAACCAACCGGCATCGGGCAGGCAGATCCGTTCCTGCACCCGAAGCGCTGCACGTTCGAGCGGCGGTGGGAAGCCGCTCCAAACGTCCCGGCCGAACTGCCCGGGCTTCGGGCCTTCCTTGGCCCCAATCTCGCTCGCCATCCTTCCGGACGGCTGCGAGCATCTCTCTCACCCCGGTGGTGGGTATTGTTCAGCCATCAACGCATCCCCCGCTCGCGCTTGGCGCTCATCCGCTCGACCAACTCCTCGATCTGCGACAGCCGCGACGCCATCGAATCCTTCCACGACGACCGCGACATGATTTCCATGCAGTCCCCGACTCCGAGGATCACGACCTCCGACCCGAGACCCGTGATCTTCAGCAGCCGCTCCGGCAACCGAATCCGACCCGCGGCGTCCATCTCCATCCTTTCGCACAACCCGAAAAGTGTCCGCTTCAACTCCGACTCGTTCTCGTCCGGCGTCAGCGAAAGAAATCCGTTCTTCGCCCGATTTGTGAAGTCCAACTCGGGATACAGGCGAATAATGTTGCCTGTCCAAGGAAGCCCGAACCATGCCCCGCCATGAACCTCCGGCCGCCACTGCGAACGAATCTCGGCCGGGATTGCCAGCCGTTGCTTGGAGTCGATCGAATGCTCGTACTGGCCGGTGAATAGCACTCATCAAGCCCTCGTGTTCGATCGTGGGAATTTACCCCAATACGCCCCACAATGCAAGCGGATTCTCCACTTTTCTTGCGGCTATTGACTTATCCACAGATAATTCACGGCGAACCGACAGACATCCTCAACTCCGCCCGTGGCGATCACCCCACTGCTTGGGGTCTCACTCTGCGCAGCGCTAGGCTTGGGAGGTCGAGTCAGCCAGCGCGGAGATTGCCGAATCCCACTCCGCCCCACCCTCTACGATCCGGGCCGTGATAAAGACACGCGATTCCAACCTGATATCCCTCGATTACCGCGCGGAAGCGCCCCGCTTTGCGAGATTTCCAAACGGGATCATCGACGCGCACTCGCACATCAACGGCGACCGCGCCGCCGCAATTTACAAACAGGCCCGCGACCTCTACGGCGTCACCCTCACCTACTCCATGACGCAACTGATCCACGCGGAGTCGGTGAAGCGCGTGCTGGGCGATTCGATCCGCTTCATCGCGATCCCGAACTTCGGTGGAAAGGATCGGGCGCACGAGTTCGGCAAGGGATTCATCGAGGCCATCGACCGCTGGCACGAACTCGGCGCGCGCATGGTGAAGTTCTGGAGCGCCCCCCGCGGCCGCGACATCGGGCGTGAGGCCGGAGACTGGAAGATTGTGACGCTGCACAACCCGATGCGCCGCCACCAGATGGACCACGCCGCATCGAAGGGCATGATGTTCATGGTCCACGTCGCGGACCCGGACACATGGTTCGCGACGAAGTATTCGGATGCTTCGTTCTACGGCACGAAGCTCGAGCAGTACGAGCCGCTGGAAATCCTGGGCGATGAATACAAGCAGGTGCCGTGGATCTTGGCGCACATGGGCGGGTGGCCGGAGGATTTGGGGTTTTTGGATGGGTTGCTCACGCGCCACCCGAACTTCTATCTTGACACGTCGGCGACCAAATGGATGGTGCGCGAACTCTCGAAGCACCCGAGCGACGCGATGCTCAAGTTTTACACCAAATGGCGCGGCCGCATCCTCTTCGGCTCCGACATCGTCACCAGCGAGGCCCACATCGGCGGCCAGTACACCGGCGGCCCACCAACCGGCGAATCCTCAACCCCCGAAGAAGCGTTCGACCTCTACGCCAGCCGCTACTGGGCCCTCCGCACGCAGTACGAGACGCGCTACGAAGGCCCCTCCCCCATCGCCGACCCGGACCTCAAGATGGTCGAGCCGCAGAAATACGACGAGCACGCATCGCCGCCGCTGCGCGGGCATGGGTTCCCGGCGGAGTTGCTGCGGGTGATGTACCACGACGCGGCGCACCAACTACTCGATCGCTTCTATTCGCGCTGATTGCCCAGCCCGGAGGGCTGATCGTTCATAGCCGGGGGTGGAGCGAGTCTTCGAGCGACACCCCCGGAACAAGCACATCCACACTCTCTTCAGCCGCGGAGCGGCACCAGCCAGTAGCCACGAGCGTAAGCCCGTGGACACACCACCCCACAAACCATACTTGAGCCCGCGAAGCGGGCGGCAGGATCATGACCCATCGACTACCACGACGCCGGGGATCGCATGTTTGCTCCGAGCGGCAAACATGCCACCCGCCGCGCGCCCCGACCTCGGGCTGACGACTCACGGCGGGCACGCCCCCAAGTTCTGAACCCAGCTCGAAAGGAGCAACGTGACATCGGCGAAGTTCACGACTCCATTGTGGTCGGTGTCGCCCGTGCATGGGACCGGCGAGGAGTGGTGCATGACGATCTTGGCGTCGCTCCAGTCGTCGAGGTTGCCCTTCTTGTACACGAAGGTGAAGCGGGCCGGGACTTGCTCGTTCGTCGCATTCAGTTTGAAGATGTAGGTTCCGTGATTGGCGGCGAGTTTTCGATCCGGGCTGAAGACGACGAACTGACTGCCAACCACCATCAACTCCGGTTGCTTGGGAAGGAACGTGCAGCCGAAGTAGTTCGCGATCGTCTTGTTGGCGCAGTTGGGGTTGAAGGCCGCTTCGTTGGTCCAGACGCCTGGACTCACGGTGGGGAGCAGGCGTGCGTCCGCGGTGTAGAGCGCGCGCATGGCGTTGGCATGGTCGTCGATCATGGCGTGAGGTTGGAGCGGGCCATACGGCCATTTCTTGAGTTCTTCGCCCCACTTCGTGAGCAGGTTCTTGATGTCCTGCTCTTTCTCCGCGGGAGTCCGGGGGGCCCGCTCCGGCTCCAGGGAGGAATGATGCTGAATGATCGTCGTGTTGCCGGGGGTCCAGAGACTCCCGGTGAAGGGCAGTTTCTTGTAGACGAAGGTGAATCGCGCGTAGACGGTCTGCGGGCGTCGGTTGCCCATCGCATCAACGATGAAGTTCCCATTGCTGTCCGCATGGAGCAGGAACGTGTACAGCCCCTGGTTGGAGGCGAACTCGCCGTTCGCATTGGCGCCCAGGAGCTCGACGTTGTGACAGGTCACCGCCGCCAGTTGCGGCTTCTTCTTCAGGAACTCGCACTTGAAGTAGGTGGAAATTGTTCTCGCCCCGGGTGGGCAGTCGGTCGCGGCCCCGGGTAGGCAGTTGGCCGCGAGGACGCCGGACTCCCACACTCCTTCGCTGAGCGTCGGCAGGAGTGTTGCATTGTTCTTGGTCGGAACCACCGCGAAGTTGTAGAAGTCGCCCATCGCTTCGGCGTGTGCGTCGAGGTCGGCAAACTGCCCGGCCCCCATGCCGTACCCATTCATCCACGCTTCAAGGGTATGACCCCACGAGCCGACGACCGCCGGTTCCAGCAGGTTCTTGATCTGCTGGATCTTGTCCCCCAACCCCGTCGTGTCCATGTCCTCGCTCGCGGCGGCCGCCTGCCGCTGATTCTCCGTCGCAGGCCGCCCATCGCCAGCGGAGGAGGTCGAGATCGCGAGCGAGCAGATCGACAGCATCGCGCCGACGAGCAGCCACGTCGAGAGCCAGATTGGAATGGCCCCCTTCGCTTCGCGCCGGCCCGAATAGACAATCGAACTGATGTTTGATTGACGCATGTCGTGTCTCCTGATCCAGTTCTTCTTCTGTGTTTTCACCTTCGGCGGTTCCGAGTAGACGCCCGACCCTCCGGGTTTCCCCTCGGAAGCGACAAGCGGGAAGATCACTCATTCCCCAAAGCAACCTAATACCAATCGCACTTGATTCCCGCGCGCCGTTCGGCGCTTGTTAGGTGCGTCAGTCGGCCTGGCGTTGGCGCGGCGTGTTGAGTTGTGTCAGACTGT
>JAGVLZ010000025.1 GCA_020054055.1 Phycisphaerales bacterium | reverse complement strand
GTCGCCGCCAACTACTACGCCCGCAAGGTCGCCCCGAAGAAATCCGCCACGCACCGCTACATCGCCTCCAAACTCCTCCGCTTCGCGGGCGTTGACCTCAAAGAGCCCTCAATGCCGGCCCTTCTGCTCAGCGAGGCCCGCCGCCGCTTCCGTCTCGGCCGCGCAAAGAAGCGGTCGCTCCCCGCCGTCCACGCGCTCCGCGATTCGCTCGCACCCGTCCTCGCCCGCTACCCCGACCTCCGCGAACGCCTCGATCCCTCATCATGGAACGACGGCTCGGCCATCGCCCAGCACGAGCGCATGGCCGACTTCGTGGGCGAACTCGTCTCCGCCATGAACGCCTTCATGGCCTCCGGCGCCGCCAGCGCCCTCCGCGACAAAGACACGGCGCGAATCCTCGACCACCTCATCTCCTACGCTCTTGTCAACCTCGCCCAACTCCCCTACTTCTTCTCCCTCTCGCACCAGAACAAGGAACGGCCCATGATCGATCGCATCGAGCATCACGCCGCGCGACCAGGCTTCGGCGGCGGCCCGCTCGAACGACCGCTCCGCGTCCTCTGGTACACCGACACCCTCGGCGACGTCAACGGCGTCTCCCGCTTCATCCGCAACATGGCCGACCAGGCGCTCATCCAGAACTGCGATGTCACCATCGTCACCTCCACCGGCTTCGCCGTCCCCGACCAGCCCAACATCATCAACTTCAAGCCGGACTTTGCGACGAAGATGCCCAAGTACGAGCAACTTGAGATCGTCCTCCCGCCCCTCATGCGCATGCTCCGCCACGCCGACCAGCACCGCCCCGACCTCATCCACGTCTCCACGCCCGGCCCCGTCGGCCTCGTCGGACTCCGCGCCGCACGCAACCTCCGCGTCCCCCTCATCGGCACCTACCACACCGACTTCCCCGCCTACGTCGACCACCTCTTCAACGACCACGCATGCACCAGGATGTGCGAATCCGCGATGAAATGGTTCTACGGCCGCTGCCGACTCGTCCTCAGCCGATCGCCCGAGTTCATCGAACCCATCCGCCGCCTCGGCATCCCCGATGACCGAATCGCCACCCTTCGTTCCGGCATCGACCTCAACGACTTCGGCGAGCGCTTCCGCGACGAATCCATCTGGACCAATCTCTCATCAGAAAAGTCCTCCACGAGGAAGCCGCTGCTGAGCGCGTCTTCGAGCGAAGGAGCGGATGGTCGTCGCCTGGCTCACCACTCAATCAAATGCCTCTATGTCGGCCGCGTCAGCGTCGAAAAGAATCTCCCCCTCCTCGCCCGCGCCTGGAGCGGCGTCCACGCCGCCGCGCAACGCCAGAGCATCAACGCCGACCTCATCGTCGTCGGCGACGGCCCGTACCTCAAAGAAATGAAAGCACTCCTCGCCGGCAAGCGCGCCCACTTCCTTGGCTTCCGCCACGGCCGCGAACTCGCCACCATCTACGCCTCCTCCGACCTCTTCGTCTTCCCCTCCGTCACCGACACCCTCGGCCAATCCGTCATGGAAGCCCAGGCCTCGGGCCTCCCCGCCGTCGTCTCCAACCAGGGCGGCCCGAAGACCATCGCCGCGCACGATCACACCGGCCTCGTCGTCGAAACCCAGCGCGACCACGACTGGGCGACCGCCCTCCTCTCGCTCATCGCGAACTCCGACCAGCGCGCACGATTCTCCGCCGCCGCCGTCGAAGGCATGAAGCACCGCGACATCGGCGCCTCCTTCCGTCACTTCCGCGAACTCTGCGAGCGCGAACGCGCAGCCCACCTTGCGGACCAGGGCATCACCCCAAAAACCGAACAACTCGATCGCGCGTTCGCAAGTGTCTAACCAATTCCCGCGCCGGCTCTCTCAACCTTTCGCCCACGCTCGGGACGAGGCTTCGAGTCCCGTGGTCACTTCTTCTTCCCCGCCTCATTCTCAACCTTCCGCCTTCCCAATGGCTCATCCCCCTTCGGCGGCTGCTTGTCCAGTTCGTTGATGTGCGCCCGGATCCAACGGCTCTCCATGATCCCGAGCGTCGAGTTCGTGATGAAATAGAGCGAAAGACCGCTCGGCGCCGTGTACATCATCACCGGGAACAAGAACACCGTCATGAACTTCATCATCTTCATCTGCATCTCCTGCTCCGGGCTCATCGCCGACGTGGGGGGCGGAGTCAGGTACTTCTGCTGGATGTAGAACACCACGCCCAACACCAGCGGCAGGATGTTGATCCCGCCGATCGCCCCCATGAGCGGGATCGTGAAGAGCGTCCGCCCGAAGTCGATGAAATGATCCGCCGACGAAAGGTCCGCGAGGAAGGTCCATTTCCCGCCGCTCACCGCCTGGAACACGCCGTAGAACCCCGGCGCGTGCCGCAGGTCGAACGAGAAATACAGCATCGCGTACAGCGCGAACCAGATCGGGGTCTGCAGGAACATGGGCAGGCACCCGAGCATCCCTGTGTAACTGACCTTCTCCTCCTTCATCAGGCGCATCATCTCTTCCTGCATGCGCTTGGGATCGTCCTTGAACTTCTCGCGGACCTTCTGCTGCTTCGGCGCGATCGCCTGCATCTGCTTCGAGAAGCGCGCCATGCTGATCTGGCTCCTGCGCGTCAGCGGGTGCAGGATCGACCGCACGCACACCACCAGGATCATGATCGCCACCGCCCAGTCGAACACGACGTAATCGTGCAGGAACGTCAGAAACGCCAGCATCCCCCGCGCCAGCGGCTGGAACGTGCAGAAGGCGCACATCCCCCCGATGTTGTAGATCACCATCCCATCAAGCCCCAGCGCGCCGAACACCGGCTCCGCCTTCGCCGAGAGTTGCTGACGCCCCAGCGGCCCCGCGTAGGCGGAGAACGACAGGTC
>JAGVLZ010000353.1 GCA_020054055.1 Phycisphaerales bacterium | reverse complement strand
GTAGCCGTCGGCGGCGAGCGCGCGGGCGCGGGGCTTGCCGTGCTTGACGTGGCGGGCATCCCGAGCGTGGACGGGGCGAACTCGCCGAACAACGTGGTAATCTTTTTGTGGATTGGACCGTTCAACTATGTGACTGGTTCAGGGTGGGACGTCGTGTTGCAGACGCTGGTACCCGAGTCACGCCTGCGCGATGTCTTGCTGGTCGTGCGAGACACGAACAACGGAGAGTTCTCTGGATTCGGGATTCAGCCTGGGTCTGCCGATCCCGTGCCAGGAGGGCCGACCGCGTACAGCAGCGGCGGGATCCGAAAACTCGCCAACTACAACATTCCCAATGTGCAGGCACTGGCGGACGGTCTCATAAGGTTGGAGTTCGTCGAGACTCGCGACAATGCCCCTGGTCAGACTGACGCACTTTGGGTGAGCGGGACGGTATCTCTCCAGACGGCTTTCGCCATTCCAAATCCTGTGTCGCCAGGAGCTGCGACCCTCTTTGCGCTCGCCGGCGTCGCGACGTTGACGCGGACTCGGCGCAACGGGTGCGAGGCTGAAATGGCCTAAGGCACCGGAGGTGGTGGGCAAGGATCCGGCGGCTCACAGCCGGGCGCGCCTTGGAAGCAGCGATAGGAGAGGTGCATCGCCCCATCGACGACTCCGTCGAGACTGTCCACGATGGTTTCATCCTCGGCGTCCACGACGCCATCGAAGTTCACATCACCCCGGCACCATTCGTAGAGTGGCGGACACGCGGCGCACACGTTGCACGAAACCGAGAAATCGGGCGCAGTGCCCTGGGCGCGGATGTCTCGGACGAGTTGGATATCGGTGCTGTTGACATACCCGTCAAGGTTGGCGTCGCCCCAGCACCATTGGTTCCGATCACAGAAGTTCGGGTTCCCGCCAGGATCACACTTGATCATGTTGACGTCGACCTTCGTTCCGGCGATTCCATCGCCGTCCATGTCGCCCAGACACCAAGGATTCACGGGCCATTCGTCCAACGCGTCGAGGCACTCAGCGTCATCGCAGTCCTGAAGATGTAATGGATCCCCGTCAATATCTCCACACGCCTCAGGCCGGCACGGCCTGCGGATAAACGTCGGATCATCCGGGTCGGAGATTTCCTGGTGTCTGGCCGCAAAGAACATGACGCCTTGAGTGGCAAGCACCCCGATCAGCCTGAGAGAGCCTCCCGGGCCCTCGACCAGCGCCGCGCCGCCCGAATCGTGGCACGAAACACCGCCGTACAGCCCGCAGCCGGTTTGCGGGTTCTCGTCGTTTGGGGCAAAGGAGACGCCGCCGCTTCTGCCGTCCTTAAAGCATCCGATGCTCGTGATGCTGGAGAGGCCGACATGGAGGCTCTTGGCTTCATTCTCGGGTTCGATGGCCACGCCGCAGGGGACATTGCGGGTTCGCCCCCACCCCGCGAGGTACAGCATCTGACCGGTGCACAGGTCGAGGTTGTATGGTGTGTCGATCTGGATCGGCGTGATGTGCGCGATGGAACTCAGGTCGCAAGGTTCGATCTCGCCGATCACCACGCCGTCGGGGAGTCCGAAGGTGATTTCGCGGTAGGGAAGGGTTGCCAATCGGAAGCAGGTGATTCGAACCCGTGTGATGTCCTCGCTCACCCCCATGCATACGTTGGCGCAGGGGCAGTTGGGGCAGGCCTCCGAACAGCCGCGGAAGTAGGCATACCACAGGCCGACCTGAGACGTGCAATCGCCCGACGGATTCGGGTTGCCGTCGAGGAAGTGCTGAACGGTAATGATGCCGACGCGCTGGACGTTCTGCGGGTCGGTCCACTGCACATAGGTGCCGGAGCCTTCGGGCCGCCACGTTTCGTCATACACCCAGGCGCGCGGCGCGAGTCCGCACACCGCATCGAACCGGCTGTCCAGCGGCGTCGAGCCGCAGAAGACAGCGAGAGCCTTTGACGTTGCGAGCAGAGTCAAGCAGGCGAACGCGATAGCAATGGTCCGAGTGAGCATGTTGTCTCCTTCGCGAGGTTGCGCCAATCGTTACCGGCGGTGGACTGCTTTGATGTCGGGTACCACCTGGCGACGCGGTCCCGCCTTGCCCCAGCGCTGTTCGATTGGGCGTCGAGGCGCCTCCTTGGGTGCGTTGGTTGGATACGAACCAAACCCGACTGCGGTGACGAGAATGCGTTCGTAGCCGTGGTTCCTGACGGTTGCGGCTTCCGCATGGGGTCAAAGCAATGTAGACTCATTTGTTCGATGTCCGTTTCCCGCCCCGCCCCCGAACGGAGCATTCCGTTTCGTGGGCGGGGCGTGTCAGTGGGTGCAACGGAAGGAGGCTCGGTCATGCAGAGCAACCGGGTGATGGTGATCATCGCGGTGGTGGCTGGGGTCGTGGCGATGGCGGCGGCGTTCGGCTATTTGCGAACGGCGTCGGGGTCGTTGGCCAAGGAACCGGCCGAGGTGGCGATTTCGATCGTCGTCGCGAAGACGGACCTGCCGGCGGATCACCTGATCGACGCCGCGGCGGACCTGGACGTGCAGCGAGTTCCATCGAAGACCTTTGCGTTCCTCGCGCGGGCGGCCGTGAAAGGGGACGAGAAGGCGGCGCTCCGGGGGCGACGGCTCAACACGCCGATCGCGGCGGGCTCGCCCATCATGTACTCGCACCTCGTCGGGGTCACGGACCTCGAGATCACGCAGGGCAGCCGGGCATTCACGATTGATATCGATGAGACGGGTGTGATCGGCGGGATCCTCGTGCCCGGCGATCGCGTGGACATCGTGGTGAGTTGGAAGTTGCCGAGCGCGAAGGGCGGCTCCGACGACCGGAGCGGTCGGGACCAGTCGATGAGCCAGGCGGTGGGACAGGCGGTCGCGGGGGCGATGGAGACGCGGGACTGGGCGGCACGGGCGGCGCTCTCGAACGTGAAGGTGCTCGCGGTGGGCGACAAGTTGATCCGCAGCCGGGAGCAGTTCACGTTCGGCGATCCGACCGCGAAAGCGGCGCGCCGAACCAGCGCGGGCACCATCACGCTCGAAGTGACGACGGAGGAAGCGCTGGAGTTGATCCGCTCGATGGGCGGCGGCGAAAACCGGCTGTATGTGCTCCTTCGCGGGAAGCAAGGGGGCGAGCAGCCCGGAACGATCGGCGGCGGAACCATTCTGGAATAGCGTTTTTCCCGGGAGCATCCCCCGGTCATGAGAGTTGTTGTTCAGGACACGTTGCGGAACGAGCAGTGGGTCGCCTACGAGGGGCTGGCCGGCTTTACCGTGGGCCGAGGCGAGGAGTGCGACATCAGCCTGAAGGCTTCGCGCTTTGTTTCGCGCGTGCATGTGCAGGTCGATCGGGGTGAGAACGGGTGGGACGTGCTGATCGATCCGCGCGCGACGGACGTGCGCGTGGACGAGGCGATGCTGAAGCCGGGGGACAAGAGCCGGCTGAAGCCCGTGAGCCAGATCCGTCTGGCGGAGTTCGTCCTGACGCTGTTTCAGGAGAGCGAATCGGCCTCGGCGGGGCCGTCGCGAGCGTCGCCGGGCGAGAATCTGAACGAGGTGCAGCGCGAGTTGCACTCCGCGGTGCTGCGTCGGCTGGAGTTGAGGCGTGCCGGGGCGGCCGACGTCGAAGCGACGCGCGAATCGCTCGAACGCCTGAACACGATCATCGACGACCTGCTGCGCGTTGATTTCAGGGAGCGCCTGCTCGGCTCCGCCGCCACGCGGCAGCGTCTGATGTCGATGGTGTATGAGGATCGGATCATCGCGCTCCTGTCGCAGGAGAAGCAGCAGGCGCTGGAGATCCAGCGCATCGAGACTCCCGGGCTGAATATCGCGTCGGAGGAGGCGGCCGACGAGTTCACCCGGCGGCTGGCCAAGCGGATGAAACTGGGCTTGAAACCCGAGACCGCCCAGGCGGACGTGGAGACCATCAACGCGAAACTGCGCGACTTTCTGCCGGCGCTCATCGACGAAACGCCCGAGAATGTCGCTTTTTATCTGGTCGGGCGCCTGCTGAAGAAGAACATCTGCGACATGATCTTCGGTCTCGGCCCCCTCCAGGACCTGCTCGATACCCCCAGCATCAGCGAGATCATGATCGTCAGCCCCGACCTCGTGTACGTCGAGCGCGGCGGCAAAGTCATCAAGAGCAACCGGACGTTCCTGGGCGACGATGCGCTCGTTTCGGTCATCGAACGCATCGTGGCGCCGCTGGGAAGGCGGATCGATCGTTCCGCGCCGCTGGTGGACGCTCGCCTGAAGGACGGTTCGCGCGTGAACGCGGTGATCCCGCCGCTGGCGCTGAAGGGGCCCTGCCTCACGATCCGGCGCTTCTCGAAGCGTCGTCTGACGCACCACGACCTCATCAAGTTCGGCGCGGCGACCCCCGCCGCGTTCGCGCTGCTCGGCGCGTGTGTGACGGGGTACAAGAACATCGTCGTCGCGGGGGGCACCGGCTCCGGCAAGACGACGATGCTGAACGTCCTGAGTTCCTTCATCCCCGAGCGCGATCGCGTGGTGACGATCGAGGACGCGGCGGAACTCAACTTGTCGCAGGAGCACGTCGTCAGCCTCGAAACGCGCCCCGCGAACGTCGAGGGCAAGGGCGAGTACTCGATCCGCGACCTCGTCAAGAACGCGCTGCGCATGAGGCCCGACCGGATCGTGGTCGGCGAGTGCCGCGGTCCTGAGAGTTTCGACATGCTCCAGGCGATGAACACGGGCCACGCGGGGTCGATGACGACGCTGCACTCGAACAGCGCGGTGGACGCGATCGCCCGCATCGAGACCATGTGCCTGATGGCGATCAACATCCCGTTGACCGCGCTGCGTCGGCAGATCTCCCAGGCGGTGGACCTGGTGGTGTATGTGGAGCGATTGAAGTCCGGCGCGCGGAAGATCACGCAGATCACCGAGGTGCTGGGGCTGCACCCGACCTCGGGTGAGGTCGAAGTTCGTGACGTGATGTCGCTGTCGGAAGGGAAGGACGGGCCGATCATCAAACCGAGCGGATACATGCCGACCTTCATGGGCGAACTCGTGGATCGAGGCCTGCTGGATGTTGACGAGTGGTTCGCGGGGACCGGCGCATGATGCAGAGCGACCTGCCCATCCTCGTGGTGATCGCGTCGCTCTCGGGGATCGCGCTGGCGGCGCTGGTCCTCGGGATGCGCAAGCCGATGCTGACGCTGTTCGAGCGGGAGGTGCACTGGCTGGAGCGCGCGGTGTGGCGATTCTCGCCCGAGCCATTCAACGGCCGCCCGTGGGTCGCGGGTTTCTATGCGGCGGCGGTCGTCATCCCGATCGTGTGGCTGTGGTACTTCCCCTTCAAGATCGGCGCGGTGCTGACCCCGGTCCTGCTGCTCTGGCTCCCCCGCGTCATCGTCGAGAAGAAGTGGGAGAAGCGGCGAAAACTGATCGACCAGCAGTTGCCCGCCTGCGTGATCCAGATGTCGCAGAGCGTGGCGGCGGGGATGACGCTCGCCCAGGCGGTGGACCGGCTGGCGGAGCGCGGCGATGAGCCGATCCGCACCGAGTTCCGCGTGATGTCGAACTTCTGGAAGCACGGCGCGGACTTCACGCTGACGATCGACGAGGCGAAGCGTCGCCTCGGTCTCCCGAACTTCAACCTGTTCGCGTCGGCGCTGCTCGTCAACCTGAGGATGGGCGGCAACGTCGTTGAAACGCTTGAGAGACTCGGCCAGTCCATCCAGGGGATCGAGCGGATGAAGGAGGAGGTGTACGCGGCGACGAGCGAGGGTCGAACGAACATCAAGGTCATCGGCGCGTGCCCGTTTGTGATGCTCGGCTTCACGGCGATCATGGACTTTGAGGCGGTGGTGCTCTGTTTCACTCGGCCGGTCGGGTGGGCGATGCTCTCGGTCGCCGGGGCGCTGATCGCCGCGGGGATGCTGTGGGCGTGGAGGATCGTGAATGCCGACATTTGAGGCGATCCCGGGCAACTTCTGGCTGATGGTGACGGCGCTCGTCTCGCTGGGGCTCTTCGTCGGCGTGGGGCTGTACGCACTGATGAAGATTGTTCCCGAGAAACTCGGCCCGATGGTCGGCGTGATCTCGGAATCGCAGCGGCGGATAAGGCGGACGCGGAGCGCCAAGGCATCCGGGCTCTTCGGCCTCGTGCTGCCCATCCTGCCGACCGTCGCGGCGATCACACGCAGACTGCCCGGCGTCGATGTGATCCGCAGCGACCTCACCAAGAACTACGCACGCGCGGGCTGGCCCGGCGGGCTGACGGACGACGAACTGGTTGCCATCGCGCTGCTGGTGGGGGCGGTGCTGTGCATCCCGCTCGCGGTGCTCTTTGGGCTGTACGATCCATTCCTCGCGCCGCTCGGGTTCATCGGCCTGCTCATGGGGCCGGGGCTGGTCTCCACCAAGCTGCTGGGCCAGGGCAAGGTGCGCGACAACTCCATCATCCGCGTGATGCCCTTCGTGTTGGACCTCCTGGTGCTGAGCCTGCGGGCCGGGGCGTCATTGAGCGTGGCCATGGGCATCGTGGCGAAGGATTACAAGGGGCATCCGCTCGGTGAGGAGTTCGGCGCCACGCTCAAGGACATCGAGATGGGCACGACGCTCAAGACGGCGTTCGAGAGCCTGGCGCAGCGCGTGCCGAGCCGCGTCGTGCGTACCTTCGTCGATGAAGTGATCCAATCGGAAGAGCTCGGTCGTCCCATCGCGGGCACGCTCGAGCGGCTCTCGGATCGGGTTCGGGTGAATCGGGTGCAGGACGCGACCAACGTGGCGGGCAAGGCCAAGGTGATGGTGCTCGTGCCGGGGCTGCTGGTGCTCCTGGCGACGTTGATCGTGCTCTTTGCGCCATGGGTGGTGAAGTTCCAGGAAGAGAATGTTTCGTTCAGCACGCAACAGTGAGATGATGGGCGAATTCCACGAGGTGTCATGGGCTACTACCTGACGGTCATCATGGGGACGGACGAGGGGCGCTCGCTCACGATCGAGGACGAGCAGGTGATGATCGGGCGGTCGCCCTCCGCCCAGTTCGTGATGGGCGACGAATCGGTCGCGTGGGAGCACGCGGTCGTCGCGCGCGAGGACGGCAAATGGACGGTGAACAATCTCGCCGCGGCCGGAACCCGCGTGCGCGGGAAGAAGATCACCGCGCCGACGCGGCTCGCGCCGCAAGATGAGATCGAACTCTCCCCCACTTGCCGGCTGATGCTGGTCGAGCAGCAGGACGCGACGGATCGGCCTTCACCGGGTGTTCTCATCGCGATCGCCGCCCTCCTGGTGCTGCTCATCGGCGCTGGGGCGGCCTACGCGGTGTACGCCTTCTCTTCGTCCGCCCCCAGGCCGATCACGCCAACGCATTGGCGCAACGCCTATGTGAAACTCGACGAGCGGCTCGATCACTGGACAACGCAGGGGTCGATGCCCCCTCGTGCTCTCCAACTCTTCCGCAACGGCTGGAGACTCGAGCAGGTTCACGACTGGATGGGCGCCACGCGGAACTGGCAGGAGTTGAACTCGCTGCTGCTCACGCAGCGCGATTCGGGCATCACCGGCGACGACCTGACCATGTCCGAGAGCGCCTCCGAATCGCAGAAGGCGCTCAACGTGCTGATGGGGTACGACCGCACCGCCCAGGCGACCGACTTCGAGTGGGCGACCGACAACTCCTACGCGGACGCGCTCGTGTGGTTCGCCCGCAAACGATCGACGATCACCCGGCAGATGGCCGAGGAAACGGGGCAGACGGGCAAGAAGAAAAAGAAGAAGGGCTAACATGAAGCAGAAACTCGGCAACTTCGACATCGTCGAGCAGATCGATCCGGGCGGATACACGATCGTGTACCGCGCCAAGGAGCAGATGGGCCACGGCGTGTCCCGCCCCGCCGCCGTGAAGATTCTCCAAGGCTGGAAGGCCGACGACCCGGAGCAGATCGCCGCGCTCCGACGCGAGGTCAGCGTGCTCGCGGACCTGAGCGCCTGCCCGAACATCGTGACGATCTACGGCTTCGACGTGGACCCCGAGGTCGGCCCGTGGATCGCGATGGAACTCGGAGGCCGCAGCGCACGCCACTCGACCCTCGAAGAGCCGCAGGACCCGGCGGTCGTCCGCCAGTTGCTGCGCGACATTCTGCGTGCGCTCACCGCGCTCCACGGCTCGAAGCCCCCGGTGCTGCACCGCGACCTCAAGCCCAACAACATCCTCAGCACCGACATCGGCACCTGGAAACTCGCGGACTTCGGGCTGGCCAAACGCTCCGAAACCGAGAGCACGCTCAACGTCCTCAGCGTGCAATACGCCGCCCCCGAACTGCTCGACGCCTCGCTCGGAAAGGAAGGGCCGTGGACCGATCTGTATTCGCTGGCGCTGGTTGCCTATGAGATGGCCGTCGGCCGCAAGTTGTACAAGGCGCAGTTCCCGTCGGTGTTCGACCCCTACGCGGGACCGGACGCGACGCGCGTGGACGAGCGTCCGAAGTGGATGTACTGGCACACGACGCCCCACCTGACGCTCAAGCCCCTGATGGAGGTCGTGCCCGGCTTCCCCAAGGACATCTCCGACCTCCTGGCTTCCATGCTGATGAAATCGCCGACCGAGCGCCTGCCCTCGGCGCAGGAGGCGCTGTCGCGTCTGCGCGAGACGAACGAGCAGC
>JAGVLZ010000206.1 GCA_020054055.1 Phycisphaerales bacterium | reverse complement strand
TCTTCCGATCTCTCGCGGCCCGGCCGGCGTCACCGCCAGGAGCGCAAGGAACACCGCCGTCGGAAGCCACACTCGGAACCGCAGGTCGAGGCGATTGGTGGCGATCATCCCGGACGCGGCGTGCTCGACGCGCACCGTGAGTTCCTCCCCGCGCGGCGCGGGCCGCGTATCGAACGATGCACGCACGCCAAACCCGGGATTGAAAAACAGAACATTCGACGCCGCCGCGAGCCCCGACGCCACAGCGCGATCGACCAGCACATACCCCTGCATCAAAGCAACATAGAGCGCGCAGGCAATCAAGGCACGGATCGCCGCGCCGCGACGACTCATCGGCCGGACGACGGCGACAACGGCCCGGGGCTCGCCCGATGACCGCCGGCCCTGGGGAGGAGCATGACCCATGTGAACCACAGCCCGAGCGTAGCCGCGATGAACAGCGGCTGCCAGATGTCGCGGTGCGCCGCATCGAACCAATCGGGGCGCCGAGTCGCGACGAAATACAGCGAAACGATCCGCGCAATGTTCAGCACAAAGAGCGCGGGGATGCCGAGGGCCAGCCCGATCAGGCGGCGCCTCCACGCCGCGGGGAATGCCATCACCGCCGCCCCGAAATACACGATCGGCTCGAGCGCATCGCACCCGAAGTGAACATCGACCTGCCCCCTCGACGACGACAGCACCGTGTCGCGGCGAACGACATCGCCATCCACCAGACGGATCACCGGCTCGGACGTGACGGCGCTGAACCGCATCGACGCGGGCGCGACGACCTTCGTGAACACCCCCAGTTGGCTGAAAATGTAGAAGGCAAGCACGATCCCGATGAAGACGGCAACGAATCGCAGCCCGGCGCGGCGTGAGCGTGCGTGCGGAAGCGAGGCATCAGGGCGATCAGCGCCGCGGGTCGGTGTAGCCATGAACGATCAGGATACAGGGCTGCCTCACGAATCGTGCGATGTGCTTACAGCGCCGCGAGCCTTCGGGCCGTTTCCCTATCGCGCAACGCCGCCGCCACCCCATCCAGATCGCCCGCCAGCACCTCCGGCAGATTGAACGACTCGTTCAGTCGGTGATCGACCGCCTGATTCTCCTTGTACCGGTACGTTCGGATGCGCTCCGAGCGGTCCCCCGTGCCGATCTGCGCGAGACGCTGCGCCGAGTCCGCCGCACGCTGCTTCGCCAGTTCGAGTTCGTACAGCCGAGCACGGAGCAGCCTCCACGCCTTCTCCCGGTTCTGCCCCTGGCTCTTGGTCTCCTGCATCCGCACCTCGATCCCCGTCGGGTTGTGGATCAGGTGTACCGCCGTCGCCACCTTGTTCACGTTCTGCCCGCCCGGCCCCTGCGACGTCGTCACGTGCTCGGTCACGTCGCTCGGATCGATGTGCAGTTCGATCTCCTTCGGCTCGGGCATCACCGCCACCGTCGCCGTGCTCGTATGAACGCGACCCTGCGTCTCCGTCGCCGGCACACGCTTCACGCAGTGCGTCCCCGCCTCGTTCGACAGTTCCGCCCACGCATTCTCCCCCGACACATTGATGATCGCGCTGCGCACCCCCCCCGCCGACGCCTCGGACGTCACCTCGATCGGATCGAAGCGCCACCCGCGCCGGGCCGCGAACTTCTGGTACATCGCCAGGAGATCCCCCGCCCACAGCGCCGCCTCATCGCCACCCGCCCCCGCGCGAATCTCCAGCATCACCGACCCGACCCCACGGTCAACGGTGTTCACAAGGTTCGAGAGGGCACGCGCAAGCACCGATTGCATCTCCGCCTGCACCCGCGGCAGATCCTCCGCCGCGAGGCTCGCGAGTTCGGCATCCGACTTCGACCCAATGACCTCGCGAAGGTCCGCCTCCTCGCGCTGGAGACTCCGGTAGCGCTCGTAATCATCAGCAACAGGATCGAGCGCGGCCTTCCTGATCGAAAGATCACGCACCTTCCGGTGGTCAGTGAGGATCGACGGATCCTCCAGTTGCCGCGCCACCTCCGCGCGCTCGGAAGCGGTGCGCTCGAGCCGGGCGAGGAGGGCGTCGTTCAGATTGTTGGCTTCGGGCGGCATGATGAATCAGCCTTCCTCCGTGCCCCTCCGTGATCCCCGTGGTGAACAGTCTTCTGTACGCGCAACAAACAACCCGGCGGTTCGCGCCGGGCTGGTCATGGATCGGACTGAACGCGCCTACTTCTTGCCGCCCTTGAAGTAGTCGCCCGCGAACTTGCGGTTGAACTTCTCGACGCGCCCCGCCGAGTCGACAAACGTGCTCTTGCCCGTGAAGAAGGGGTGCGAGCCGGACCACACGTCGACGTGCAGCTCGGGCACCGTCGCGCCGACGGTCATCACGACCTCGCCGTTGTAGTAGACCTTGCAGTTGCCGTGCCAGCGGGGATGGGTGTCTTTCTTCATGGCGGCCTCATTCCGCCGCGGCCCGTCGGATCCTCAAACGTGGGAGCCAACCGCGGGCGGGGCGGGTCGAAGATCGTATCCGATCAGTTGAAGGTGTCCACAACCGCGGATGTCGAGCGGTTTTGGTGTTTGTTTGGGCGGGTTCACATCACGACCACGCACCGACTTACGCCGTCGCGCGCATCGCCTCGATCACCCAATGCGGTGTCTTTTCGATCATCGCACGCACGAGTCGCTCGCGCGAGAAGTAGTACCACGCGGTGAGGGACGGGACGACGATGCCGATGACAAAGAGGCTCCCGTACAGTCCGTAGGTCACCAGCGCCGTCAGGCTCCTGACCATCTCATCGAGTTTCGGATCGCCGGTCGAGCCGCCCGCCGAGGCGAGGAGCGGCTGCCGGAGCGCCGCGTAGAGCGACCACGAGGCGTACGACACGATCACCGCGCCGAGAAAGAACTGGTTGTACCCCAGGGCCCGCGCCCCGCGCGGCTCAAATCGACGGACCATCAACCCCCCGCGGAGCTCGTTGAACGCCACCGCCCCGAGCGCGACGCCCACCACAAATGAAGCGTAATCGCCGAACACCACCCCCAGAAGCGTCACCGCGGCGAAGAACGCCATCGTCCAGCCGCTGAACATGGCGACCGACCCCGCCCGTCGAATCTTCTTCGCGCGAACGCGAGCCTCGGCGAGCGCCCGCATGTGCTCGGGCGACAGCGGCCCCCGCACGACCGAATCGTGATCGGTCGAAATCGGCGGCGGTGGTGTCGGGGCGGCGTGCGTGATGAGTTCAGGCTTTCTCAGGGCAGCGCATAGAAACCCTGCCCCGTGTGCTTGAGTCGGCCGGCGCGCGCGAGAGCCTTCCACACCGCCTCCCCGTACTCGATCGGCGGCTGGATCGCGTCGATCTCCGACACCCTCCCCGAAGTCAGCCGCCGACCCGCCAGTTTCGATTCATCGGCCAGCCGCATCACCTTCAACCGCTTGCGGAACGCCCGCAACGCGTGCTCCAGCTCCTCCGCGGGAATATCCGCCGCGGCCTCGGCCGGATTCGATG
>JAGVLZ010000294.1 GCA_020054055.1 Phycisphaerales bacterium | reverse complement strand
GCCGGGGGGCGGGTCGGCGGGGAGGGCCATGAGGGTGAAGCCGAGCGGGGGCGTGGGGAGGAAGAAGTAGCCGGCGTGCGCGTCGCCCGTGGTAACGGCGGCGCGCGCGGGGGTGATGAGGAGGATGGCGATCAGGAAGGGGCGGAGAATGTGGACGGGGCGAATCATCGATCGGTGTCGCCGATCGCGGCCGCGGCGGGGCGCTTGGCTGGTGCGTCGAGGTCCACGACGTCGCGGATGCCGAGGAGGTCTTTGAGTGCATCGAAGTCGAAGTTTTCGGCGCGGAGTCGGCCGGTGCCGCCGTCGGTCATGTCGGCGATGGTGAGGCCGAGGGTCGAGCCGGAGGAATGGTGGAGGCATCGGAAGCGTGTGGCGATGCGCGGCGGGAAGTTGTCGCCCTTGATGCCGAGGCTCTCGTATTTTTCGAGTGTAGCGGAGAGGATGGCTTCGTCGGTGCCGGAGTCGATGACCTCGATGCGCGAGGGCTCGTAGGTCTTCGGGTTGATGAAATATCGCCAGCGTGATCCGGCTCGGTCGGCGTCGAAGATGAGGGTTTTTTTGTCGTTGCTCCATCGGACCTGCGGGTCGCGGCGCTTGTCGTTCGTTGGTTTCGGGAGAGGGGTGATGCCCGCGAGAGCGAGGAGGTCGCGCGGGGCGGCGGGCATGCCGAGGGATTCGATTTTTTCGCGCGTCGCGGCTGCGTGCTTGCCGATCCATGCGCGGTGCTGCTCTTTGGCGTCGATGAACCAGTAGCGTTCGGTGTCGCAGCCGATCCAGAGCATGACCTCGCTGAGTTTTCCGGCGGAGAGGGCCATCTTGCTGGGCTGGATCACTTGGAAGTGACCCTCGCCCTGTTCCCAGCGATTGTTGCCCTCGTCGTCGGTGAACTCGACGGAGACAACGGCTCGGCCCCAGATGCGCTGGAGGCGCGCGGCGCGTGCGTTGTAAGCCTTGGCGATCTCCGCGTAGGTGGCGGGTGGGAGGGAAAGGGAGGGCTTGGGGCCTGGGGCTTGGGGCTTGACACCCGGCTTTGCGGTTGCCTGCTTCGGGTCCGTGGTTGGTTTCTTGGTTGTTGAACCGGGCGAAGTGGGCTTGGCGTTGGTGGGCGTTGGTTTTTTGGTCTCGTCGCTGGTGAGGGGTTTGGAGGTGCGCGAGGAGCGGGCGGTGGTTTTCTGCGCCGGCCTTTCCTTCGCGGTGGCGGAGGTGCTCGGGCGGGTTGGGGCGGTGATTGTTTGTTTTTGCTCGGATTCGCAGGCGGTTAGGCAGAGGATTGCGGCGAGGAGCGAGAACCCGCGCCCCCTCCGTCCTCGAAGACTCGGACACCTCCCCCGGTAGGACCGGGGGAGGAGGCTAAAGAGATTCATGCGTCGATCCTCAGAAGTGAGCGGAGTTGTTCGGTGATCTCCCCCACTGTTGCTTCGTTCATGGCGGGGTCGATGACTTCGATTGGTGGGTCTTCGGGTGATGAGCCGCGGGGACGGACGAGGAGCGCGGCGGGTTGAGCGCCCTTTGCTTCGCGCGTGCCGGCGGGGGTGAGGGCGCGCTTGCGCATGAGGATGAGTGCGAGGACGTAGCGGAAGGCGAGGCGCTTGGGGTCTTCGGTCTCGGCGAGTTGCTCGAAGAGGCCGAGGAGGGAGGGGAGGTCTATGGTGGTGCGACCGGTTTTTTCGGCGCTGGGCACGACGCCCCGCCACGAAGCGAAGAGTCCCTTGCGGTCGCGGAGCGAATCCCAGCCGGCAGGAGAGTAGTCGCGGCGGACGAGTGATTCCGCGCCATCGACCTCGAAGAGCGCGGCGACGAAGGGATCACTGGGATTGAGGGGTTCGCCCGTGGCCGAGCATTGTGGGGCGATTCGTCCGATCTCGTATTGAGATGAGGCCATCCGTGACATGGCGGCAAGTGTAGCGGTCGGGGGCTAGTTTGGCGGCGCGGGGCTTTGCGTCGGCGGGACGGGATCGGTCACGGGTGCGGCCACATCGTCAGACTCGGGCGGGCTGGTGGCGTCGCCCGACTGCGGCATTGCGGCGTCCTTGATCTCGTCCACCTTCAGGTCCATGCCGCGGAGGGCGCGGAGTCGGCCCTCTTCGCCCACGCGGAGTTGGCCGGTGCGGACGAGGTATTCGAGGATGGCGATGCGGAGGTCGCGGATGGCGGCGTCGAGTGCGTTGCGCGATTGGAGGAGTTCGTTCTCGGCGTCGAGGCGGGTCTGTGGTGCGACCGTCGCGATTTTGATCCGGATCTCCTCGAGGCGCAGTTTGTTGATGTTCACCGCCTGCTCCTGGAGGCGGACGGAGAAGCGGGCGCGGTCGATCTCGCGGACGGATTGGCGTGCGTCGAGGATGAGGTTGTCTCGGAACTGTTCGGACTGTCGCGTGCGGCGTTCGAGTTCGACGAGCGATTGGCGGAGTTGGAGGCGTTCGATCTCGCGGTCGAGGGGGAGGCCGAAGGTGACAGAGGCGGCGTAGTCGGTGTTGTCGTTCTTGAAGGCGAGGCCGGATTCGGACTTATTCTCGTCGGTGTTGAGCGTGGCGCCGGCGGCGAGGTTGAGGTCGGGGAGAAGTTGGTTGCGGGCGATATCGATCTGGCGTCGGGCATCGTTCACGCGGTCCTGCTCGTTCTGATAGTCGAGTCGGTACCGGAGCGCGGTTTCGGAGGCTTCGGTGATGGAGACATCCGGGTCCTGGAAGTCGAGGGACATGGGGAGCAAGACGATGCGAGATTCGACGGCGAGGCCGAGGCGGACCTTGAACTGGTCGAGGCTGAGGATGTAGGACTCCTGGGAGTTGATGAGGTCGTTGCGGCTGGTGAGAACGTTTTGCTCGACGTTGCGTGCCTCGAAGGGGGGCTGGCGTCCCGCGTCCACGAGGGCCTGCGTGCGCTCGTAGAAGAGCATCACGCTGCGGAGGCGTTCGGCCTGGTTGCGGATGGCGGCCTGGCGGGCGATCAGGGCGAAGTAGTCGGAAGCGATATCGACGAAGAAGCGTCGGCGGAAGTTCTCGAAGTCGCGCGCGGCGTAGACGGTGTCGCGTTCGGCCTGGATGATGTCCTCCTGCGCGACGAGGCCCGCGTTGCGGAGGAGGGGGACGTTCGCGCTCAGGACGAGTTGGGAGGACTGGGTGTATTGCTCGCCGACGATCTCGGTGAGTTGGTTGGCGGCGCGGGTGATGAGGCGCGCTTCGAGTTCCCCGCCGTAGGGGAGTCGCTGGGTGGCGCGGAGTTCGTTCATGATGCCGAGGGCGGTTTCGTAGTTTCCGTCGGCGGCGTCGGCGCCGATGCTTGTGGTCAGGTCGTCGAAGAATCGCGGTCCCCAGCGGTGCCGCTCCATCAGGAGGCGGATGGCGGTGAGGAGGTAGTCCTCTTCCGCGGTGCGGTATTCGCGCGCGGTGTCCTGCGAGAGTCGGAGGATGTCCTGGAGGTCGAGGCGCTCGGCGGCGGCGGAATCGACTCCTTCGACGAAGTAGGCCTCGAGGCGGGTGACGACGTCGCGGTTGGGGTCGGCGCCTCGGTAGGTGAGGTCGTCGGGGCCGGGGTTGGTGCTGGGGGGATTCCTGTCGTACTGATCGGGGGAAGAAGTGCCGAGTGTGGAGCGGAGGGTTGGGGCGGTCGCGCCGCCGCCGAGGTCGGTGGAGCGCTCGCGGACGGCGCGATTGACCTTGCGGTCGATGTCCTGCATGGAGGAGCAGGCGGGGAGGAGGGCGAGTGCGAGGAGGAGGTGGAGGCGTGGCGCGGGCATTGAGTTGGAGTGTACCTGTGGGGGTGAAGATGGATTGCAGATTCAGCGGAAGAGAATCAGAAACTGGCAGCCCGGAGAAGCCGTGCATTGCTCCGAGCCACTCTCAATGCACGCTCCGATACAATGGTCCCCAGTGGAACGCGGCTCAACCATGCGAGAATCACTGGGAACCGGCCTTCGCTCAAAGCGGTTGTTCGACGGGAATCAAGCACGATCCGCGTCGCCGACTACCGAGTCGGGGTACGCGCCAATTGTTTCAAGTGCGTTGCCGAAGCCTCTGCGGGGCGTGCCGCATCCGATTCCCTATCAAGGAAGCAAGCGACAACTGGCCCACTACATTGTCAGTCTCTTTCCGGCGGGAACCGTTCGATTGGTCGAACCCTTCGCGGGATCAGCCGCGGTCTCGCTCGCGGCCGGGCACATGAAGCGCGTCAGGCGTTGGACGATCAACGACCTTCATCGTCCGTTGATTAGCCTTTGGACCGAGATCGTTCGCGAGCCGGAGGAGATCAGCGACCAATACGAAAAGGTCTGGAGGGCCCAGATCGGCGACGAGCGGGCGCATTATGATCGCGTTCGGAGTCGCTTCAATGCACACCATCGACCCGCCGATTTCTTGTACCTTCTCGCGCGCTGTGTGAAGGCGGCGATTCGCTACAACGCTCGCGGCGAGTTCAACAACAGTCCAGACAATCGGCGGCTCGGCGCTCTCCCCTCAACGATGAGACGGCACATCGTCGGCGCTTCCGCGCTGCTCAAGGGCAAGTGCTCGCTTTCGTCGATGGATTATCGCGAAGTTCTGGAGTCCGCCAGGCCCGGTGATCTCGTTTACATGGACCCGCCGTACCAAGGGGTCGTTGACACGCACAACCACCGCTATCGGCACGGGATCGCCTTCGATGAGTTTACAGCCGCGCTCGAATCGCTCCGACGGAGGTCGATCCCGTTCATCGTGAGTTACGACGGGCGGACTGGCTCAAAGCGATACGGTCGTTCGCTCCCGGCGTCGCTCGGACTGACTCATGTTGAAGTTCCAGCGGGGCGTTCGACGCAGGCGACGCTGCTTGGACGGGACGACAGCACGTTCGAGTCGCTGTACCTTTCGCCGGAAATCCCGGTTGACCTGCGGCACTTGCGTCATGGCCCACGGATGAGTGTGGAGACAGCTTCGCTCTTTGCGGAGTCAGCCTGATGGCGGGCCGGCTGTCGAAGGCCGCCCGAGCCGCGCTGAAGGCCGTAACCGGCAAGCGGGCGCGGAGCGTTGTCAAGCACATCCTCAAGCACGGCTCGATCACCACCGACGACCTCAAGGAGCGGTACGGCTACGATCATCCACCACGCGCCATCAAGGACGTTTCGGACCAGGGCATCCCGCTGCTGTAGTCGATTGTCCGCAAAAAGGATGGCAAGCGGATGGCCGAGTATCGCTTCGGCGACTTGGACAATATCACCGGCGGGCGTGTCGGCGGACGAGCCAGTTTCTCGAAGGTGTTCAAGGAAGCCCTCATCGCGGCATACGGAACCCGGTGCGGACTATGCGATGCTCCGTTCGAGCCGCGGTACCTTCAGATCGATCACCGAGTTCCTTACTGCGTTGCTGGCGACGGCATTGCGGCGGCACTCAATGTCAAGGACTACATGCTCGTGTGCGGCTCGTGCAATCGCGCGAAGTCGTGGTCGTGCGAGCACTGTCCGAATGGGCTTGTCGGGAAAGACCCCAACGTGTGCCTTGAGTGCTACTGGGCTTCGCCGCTGAGATACTCGCACGTCGCGACGCTGGATATTCGCCGCCTGGACCTGGTTTGGTCCGGGGAGGAAGTGGCTGACTTTGACGCTGCGAAGGCCAGGGCCGGGTTGGAAGGTCAGGCCGTTCCTACGTTTGTGAAGGCTGCGGTTCGTCAGGCCGTTCGTGAAAGTGAAGCTCGTGCAGTGGATCGGCCGCGCCAAAGGCGGGAACGGTGAGCGGCCTGAGAATCGCGGACGTTGCGGGAACCGGAGTGCCGGTTTACCTTTCGGGTTCCCGTTCGGGGAGTTGGAGTTGGACCCAGGATGCCGACGATCACGGTTGACGGTCAGAGTCTGGCGATTGATGGGCGGCGGCTCTGGATTGTTTCCGGGACCATCTGCTATCACCGCGTGCCGTCGGCGTTGTGGGGCGCGCGGATTGTTGCGGCGAAGCAGGCGGGGCTGAACTGCATCGAGACCCCCGTTGTGTGGTCTTTGCACGAGCCGCGGTCGGGGGTGTTCAAGTTTGATGGAGACTTGGACCTGGCGGTGTTCATCCGGCTGGTCGGCGCGGCGAAGATGCACTGCATTTTGAGGATGGGGCCGTATGTCGGGGATGGGATGGATCTGGGCGGTTTGCCGGCGTGGCTGTTGAAGTCGTGCGGGGGGACCGCGGGGAAGTTGCGGAGCGGTGCGGCGGAGTTTTTGCAGCCGGTGTCGCGGTATTTTTCGGCGGTGTGCGACCGGGTGCAGTCGTTGCAGGCGTCGCAGAGGAAGGCGGGCGGGCCGATCATCGCGGTGCAGAACGAGCACCGGTGGATGTGCGGGAGCGCGGCGCAGTCGGCGGCGTACCTGGGCGAGACCAATCGGTATCTGCGCGAGAATGGGATCAACGTGCCGATCCTCTCGGCGAATGAACTGTTCGCGAGCGCGGAGGGTGAGGTTGAAGTGTGGGCGGGGTCTTCGCACCTGCACGCGAACCTTCGGCAGTTGCGGGCGCTGAAGCCGGATCAGCCGCGGGTGGTGATGGGGCTGCCGACTTGTGAACGTGGAGTGTGGGGGCGTCCAGAGTCCCTCCCCCGGCTCGCGCCCGGAATGGACTCGCCACCCCTTCCCAAGGTGAGGGCGAGTTTTTTGATGCGTGCGATTGGCGAGGTGTTGGCGGCCGGGGGCCAGTTCAATCTTTCGCCGTTTCATGGTGGGACGAACTTCGGGTTTCTGGGAGGGCGGTTCGCGGATGCGGAAGGATCATTCGCGACGACGAGCGCGGCGGCGGGTTCGCCATTGGGTGAAGCGGGCGAGCGCGGCGCGACGTACGCGTCGGTGCGGCGCGTCTGCACATTCGCATCGCAGTTCGGCAGGGTGTTCTCCGGGCTCGATCCGGCGTATCAGCCGGCGATCGTGTCGCTCGATTCGCACCCGACGGGGATGAAGAAGGGGAAGGCGACGACGGACGAGGCGTCGCTGGTGGCGGTGGAGTGCCGGGGGTCGCAGGGGAGCGTGGTGTTTGTGTTCGGGCCGGCGGAGGGGGAGGCGGTGAGGCGTCGTGCGACGATTCTCCTGGCGGATGGGTCGACGCTGCCGAAGGAGTTGGAGGGCGAGCCGGTCGGGTGGATGCTGCTCGACACGCACCTTGCGGGGCGCTCGACGCTTGATTACTGCAATCTGAACGCGTTCGCGTTGGTGGGGCGCGTGTTCGTGTGCTACGGCCCGGCGGGGATGGCGGGGGTGATGTCGATCAATGGATCGGCGTTCGAGGTGGTGGTTCCAGCGGGAGCCGAGCCTCATGTGAGCGAGCACGAGGATGTGACGGTCGTCGTGTGCAACGGGGATTCAGTCGATGCGGTGTGGGTGGATGGGTCGGCGGTGTATGTGGGCGCGTCGGGGATGGACTTGGCCGGGCATCCGATCGCGCATGGGTCGTACAAGAGGGTGACGCGGATAGCGGGGACGGGCGAGATGAGTTCGGTGGCGGGGATTTCAGCGGCGCGGAAGAAGACGAGGATCGTGATGGGCGCGTGGAGCGCGTGCGGGACGGACGAGTTTGTCAAGGGGAAGAGCGAACGGTACGCGTCGATCGATGGGCCGACGGGGCTTGCGACGCTGGGGGCGGCGTCGGGGTACGGGTGGGTGCGGCTGAAGTTCAAGGGGATGACGAAGAGCGTGAAGGGTGGATTTTTCGAGGCGGCGGATCGGCTGCACCTTTACTTTGATGGTGAGTTTCATTCGCTGATCGGTGTGGGGCCTGGGGGTGAGGAGCCGGTGGTTTCGCTGCCATTCAAGAAGGGTGAGCACGTCGTCACGGCGCTGATCGACAATCTCGGCCGGCGTTGCGAGGGGGATGGGATCGGCGAGCGGAAGGGTCTCTTCGGTCATGTGGTGGAGGCGACGGTGTTCCGTGCGGGATCGCCGAGGATCGAGAGTGAGAAGTCGATCGAGCCGCTGATGCACTGGCCGGTGGTGATGGGGCTCGAGGATGGTGACGCGACGGACCCTCGGCGGGTGACGTGGCGGATTCAGCACCGGAAGAAGACGCCGCTGATCATGCGGGTCGGCGGGTTGAGCGATCCGGCGGTGTTGATGGTGGACGGGAAGTCGCTGCGCGTGCTGGCGCGGGGAACGATTGAGTATGTGGTGCTGACCCCTGAGATGCTCTCGCGCGGGACGAATGAAGTGCAGGTGGCGGTGGTGGGTGATGTTGTGGCGGCGCTGCGGGTGCTGAAGGAGACGGTGGTCTTTTACGAAGGGGAGGCGGCGGTGACGGCGAAGGCGGGGTGGGCGTTTGCGAAGTGGGAGCCGCCCGGGGCGACGAAGTTCAAGGCGCTGTCCGGGGGGGGGAAGGGTGCGTCGGAGTTCAAGGGGCGTCCGGCGTGGTGGCGCGCGACGTTCGCGGTGGATTGGGTGGGTGAGCCTTTGTTCTTTGAGGCGACGGGGCTGAGCAAGGGTCAGTTATTTGTCAACGGGCACAACGCGGGGCGTTACTTTGTGGCGACACGAACGGGGAAAGGTGTTGCGGGCCAGTCGCGGTATTACCTGCCCGAGCCTTGGTTGAAGGTCGGCGCGAACGAACTCGTGCTGTTTGATGAGCATGGGTTCTCGCCGGAGCGGTGCGCGGTGGTGATGTAGAGTGGTGATGGCGAGGTCTTGAAAACATCACCGACCGTGCGGAGCCTCGGTCGGTGGCACGATGGGAGTGAAGAGATGGCGAAGTATTCGATCGCGTGGATGCCCGGTGATGGGATCGGCAACGATGTGATGGGCGCGGCGCGGCTGGTGCTCGACGCGATGGGGCTGGACGCGGAGTACCCGCACTGCGACATCGGGTGGGAGTTCTGGTGCAACGAGGGGAACGCGCTGCCCGACCGCACGATCAAGGCGCTGCGGGGGACGACGTGCGGGTTGTTCGGAGCGATCACGAGCAAGCCGCAGGACGAGGCGAAGGAGGAGTTGATCCCCGAGTTGAAGGGGACGGGTCTGGTTTATTTTTCGCCGATCGTGAAGTTGCGGCAGTTGTTCAATCTGCACACGAACATCCGCCCTTGCAAGAGTTATCCGGGGAACCCGCTGAACTATCGCGGGAACCAGATCACGAATCCCGGCGGCGGCGAGGTGATGATCGACCAGGTGGTGTTCCGCGAGAACACGGAGGGGTCGTACGGCGGGGTTGAGTTTCATCCGCTGCCGGAGGGGGTGTACACGGCGCTGTGTGCGAACCCGAAGATGAAGCCCTGGAAGGACAAGGGGCTGGAGAACGTGGCGCTGTCGACACGGATCGTGTCGAAGCAGGGGTGTACGAGCATCTGCCGTCAGGCGTTCGAGTTCGCTAAGCAGACGGGGCGGAAGCGTGTGACGCTGGTGGAGAAGCCGAACGTTCTGCGCGAGACGGGCGGCCTGATGACGCGGTGCTTCCGCGAACTGGCCAAGAGTTACCCCGACATCTGGGCGGACGAGGCGAACATCGACGCGATCTGCATGTGGATGTTCAAGAACCCGCAGGACTATTCGGTTTTGGTGGCGGAGAACATGTTCGGCGACATTATTTCCGATCTGTGCGCGGGGCTGGTGGGTGGGCTGGGGTTCGCGCCGTCGGGGAACATGGGGGACAAGTATGCGGTGTTTGAGCCGACGCACGGGAGCGCGCCGAAGTACGCGGGTCAGTTCAAGGTGAACCCGATCGCGATGCTGCTGACGGCGAAGATGATGCTGGAGTGGCTGAAGGAAACGGACAAAGCGACGCGGCTGGAAGCGGCGGTGGCGCGGGTCATCAAAGAGGGGAAGGTGCGGACGTACGACATGGGGGGGAAGGCGAGCACGATGGATGTGGCGAAGGAAGTCGTACGATACGCGTCCTGACGATCGGCCCGGTTCCCGATCAGGCCACCCGGGCCTTGGCCCAGCGTCCGCAGGTCCCGATCAAACTCGCTCGACTGATCGGCTTTGTCGCGTAATCATCGCAGCCAGCGCTGATGCATTTTTGACGATCCCCTTCGATGGCATGAGCCGTCAGGGCGATGATCGGCGAACAATACCCCCGCGCACGCAGCGCCCGCGTTGCCTCGTAGCCGTCCAGCTCCGGCATCTGCATGTCCATCAGGATCACGTCGTATGCACCGGCTTCCTCGACTCGATCGACGGCCACTCTGCCGTTCTCCGCCACTTCAACGCTCGCCCCCGCTCGTCGGAGATGGTGCGCAATCAGGCGCTGATTGTCCGGCCCGTCCTCGGCGAGCAGTATCCTCACGCCTGCAAGCGAATTCCCGAGGCTGGAAGCGATGGGGCTGTGTGAGGGATTTGCCGCCTCCTGGGTCGCGCTCTCCCCCATGATGGTGACATGAAACACCGATCCCTTGCCCGGCGTGGATTCAACACGGATTCCCCCGCCAAGCATCTCGGCGAGGTGTTTGGAGATGGCAAGCCCCAGCCCGGTCCCGCCGTAGCGACGTGTCATCGACGAGTCGGCTTGGGCAAATGGCTTGAACAAACGCGACATCTGCTCGCCGCTCATGCCGATGCCTGAATCGCGAACGGCGAAATCGACCCGCAGCTCTTTTTCCGATACGGGCGTCGCGCTGACGCGGATCTCCACATCTCCCCGCTCCGTGAACTTGACGGCGTTTCCGACCAGGTTCATCAGCACCTGGCGGAGGCGCGTCGGATCGGTTTGCACAATCGACGGGACGCCATCATCCCATGCGACGGCCAAGTTGAGATTCTTTGCCGAGGCCTGTGGTTGCAGCACGGTGACCACCGCGTCGACGAGCTCCGCGAGCCGGAACGGTATCCGCTCGACCGTCATCTGGCCTACCTCGATCTTCGAGATGTCGAGGATGTCGTTGATGATCGACAGGAGATGCTCGCCGGAGCGCTGAATGACCTTGAGAAACTCCCCCGGCTTCGGTTCCAGCCCTGGTTCGGCCAGCAGTTCCGCATATCCGAGGATCGCGTTCATCGGCGTCCGGATTTCGTGGCTCATGTTGGCGAGGAACTCGCTCTTGGCCCGATTCGCGGCCTCGGCTTCCTGACGGGCGTGTGCCGCTTCCTGCCTCGATCGCACAAGTTGTTCGTTGGCCGCCAGGAGGGCGTCGACCGCCTCGCGCGTGTCGCGCACGCTCAGCGCCATGGCCAGCCCGCGGAGCTCTCTCTCATGATCGGACGCGATAAAGGTCTCGCTGATGCGCTCAAGCAGCGCGCACCATGCCGATTCATCGACGGGTGGCGCGTCGGGCTGGAGCCCCGCCTTTCGTAGTTGGCGCTCGAGCAATGGGTGCATTATGCCTCTGAGATCACCGTCAGCGTCATCGTCTGATTGTGAAGGTCACATCGACCGGAGGCGAACGGCGAGATCTCGCCATACGAGTAGAAGCCCGCCTGCTTCGTCCCGGGAGGGAGGGCCGACAGGGTGCCCTCCAACTCGTCCTCCGCGCGCTCCCCGAGCACCAGCCGGCGCCCGACGCAACTGATCGCAATCGACAACAAGGGGCCTTTGGTCTGCCCGCTGCCGGCGCAGAGCGCGGATTCCTCCGCGCCCTGAACCAAGCGATCGAAGTTTGCGTACATCAACTGTGCGAGCGAGCCCTCGGGGATGTCGCCGGCGAACACCATCGACTGCTCGTCCTCGCGCACGGCCAGGACCGTGCGCACGAGGCGCGCCTCGTCCTTGGCGCTCCGCCTCACGGAAAGCGGGAACAGCAGGGCCGTGGCCGGGAGTCCCGACGCCTGATCTCCGAGGTATTCCTTGTAGATCGGGAGTGCCGGCTTTCCATCCAGTTCAAAGAGGACATTTCCGCTGGAGCGTGTCACGAGGCGTTCCGGGCCGAACGTGTCCCAGCCGCCGCGCGAGCCGTGACCGATGTGAACGTGTTCACCGTACAGCCCGACCGCGGCGATGCCCCCTTCGTCGGGTCGCCCGTTTCTCAGCACCCATGTTCTCTTGAAGGCTTCCCCGTCGCCCGCGAGCCCCCCCGTGACGACGACGGATTCCGCCAGCACCGAGTTGAGCCCGCGGATCAAGTCGCTGCCGTTCACTTTCAGGCCGTCGGAGAGCACGAGCACGCCTCTGAGCGTCGGGCCGTCGAGTTGCCTGGCGATCGCGTCCCCTGCCGCGAACGAATCCGCGGCCGACCGAACCGGCGCCCACGCCGAGGCGACTTTCGTCCGCGCGAAGCGCATCACGGCGACACTCAGGCTTCGATCCATGAGCGTCGCGCCGTGGATTTCTCCCGCGGTCGAGCAGCCGATAATGGTCGAGGCCGGATACGCCGCGCAGAGTTCTTCGATCGGTGCCGATTGATCCGCAAACTCCGGCGCTCCGAAAACCAGGACCAGCGTTTGTTCCGAATCAAGCGCGGGGAAGGCCGGCACGGCCCATCCCTTGCCAATTTGATACGAGAACGTCTCGAGTCCCATGACAGTCGTGGCGGTGGTCATGCTGCGGGCTCCATTCGGCACGGGGCGGATTCATGCATCGGACCCAACCGCCGCGAACCGATTGCGTATCGACTCATCCGGGGCGGAGCGTCACCGATCCGGCTGGCTTTCACTTCTTTTCCGCTCGCTACGATGAGCAACCCCGCGTTCCGTTGAAGTCCGAGAATTCAGCCCACCCCGCTCTCAAGCGATCACCGCACCCCCGGAAGACACACATATGGGCGCCATGCTGCGACAGGCAATCGGAGTTACCTGGAAACGCAATCGGGAATACGCCCTGCGCCTCGTGCGCGAACTTGAGCCCGATCAATGGCTCGCGCAACCCGTTCCGGGTCACACCATGAATCATCCGGCGTGGATTCTGTCGCACCTGAATGTGTATGCGCCGATTGTTTCGGCGATGCTTCGGCGGGAGGGGTTCGAGGACCCGATCGAGCATCGGCATGGGCAGAAGTCGAAGGTTTCGATGGATGCGGGGGAGTATCTGACTGGCGAGGAGTTGCTGGCGGAGTATGTTCGGCTGCATGATGAGGCGCTGCTCTCGCTCGAGGCGGCGGATGATTCGGTGTTCGGTGAGCCGAATCCGCTGGAGCGGTGGCGCGTGGTGCATCCGACGGTGGGCGACATGCTGGTGACGCTCATGGTGAAGCACGAGTCGGGGCACCTGGGGCAGTTGTCGGCGTGGCGGCGGGCGATGGGGCTTGCGCCGGTGGCGATGTAGGACGGCGTCTCACGCGGGGGCGCGGGGGCGCGGAGTTCAATCATTGATCGATGATGCTGTATTCTCTGCGCTCTCCGCGCCTCTGCGAGAGATCAGGAGGTTCTATGGCCGGTCATGGTGCGTCGGATCGGGAGTTGCTGTCGTTCAAGGTCTCCGAGTGGGCGACTTCGCTGAGGTACGAGCATCTTTCGCGCGGGGCGGTCGAGGCGGCGAAGTTGTTCTGGTACGACTCGCTGGGGTGCGCGCTCGGGGGATCGGGGCAGGATGATGCGAAGGTCCTGCTCGCCCATCACCGCGAGATGAGCGGGAGCGACAAGGGCTCCGGCCCCTGCACGGCGTTCGTCTCCGGGTTCAGGACGAACGCCGTCGATGCGTCGTTCATGAACAACCACATGATCCGGGCGATGGATTACAACGACATCTACTGGAAGGCGGACCCCTGCCACCCGTCGGACATCATCGCGGCGCCGCTGGCGCTGTGCGAATGGAAGGGGCTGTCGGGGAAGGACCTGATCCTGGCGACGGTGATCGCGTACGAGGTCGAGCAGCGGCTGTGCGAGTTCGGTGTGCCTGGGATCCGGGAGTACGGGTGGCATCACGCGACGCTGACGGCGTTCGCGGCCCCGATCGCGTGCGGGCGCGTGCTGAACCTGACGGTGGACCAGATGGTGCAGGCGATCGGGATCAGCGCGTCGCGGACGTTCACCCCCGGGGCGGTGACGGCGGGAAAACTGACGAACATGAAGAACACGGTGGACCCCTGGGCGGCGCGCATGGGGTGCGAATCGGCGCTGCTGGCGGCACGGGGCTTCAGCGGGCCGGAGCACATGTTCGACGGGAAGGAGGGGCTCTTCGCGGTCTTCGGTCATGTGCAGTACAAGGGCGCGCCGGCGAAGTTTGATGCCGCGATGTTCATGGACAAGTTGCCACGGGGCGCGGGCGATCACTACCGGGTTCTGGACTGCGGGATGAAGTCGTTCCCGATCGAGGCGCTGAGCCATGCGCCGCTGACGGCGATGATGAAGTGCGTGAAGGAGAACGGCATCAGGCCGGCGCAGGTGGCGGAGATCAAGGTTGAGGTGATCGCGCGTGCGGCGGACATCCTGGGCGATCCGCACAAGTACCGGCCGGATTCGAAGGAGACGGCGGACCACTCGCTGCCCTATTGCATGGCGGTGGGACTGGTGGATGGGATGGTGACGCCGTTGCAGTTCAAGGAGTCGCGCGTGATGGACAAGTCGCTGATCCCCGTGATGGACATGGTGAAAATCGTGGCGAACGAGGAGTTCGAGGCGCTGTTTCCGAAGTTCCAGCCGAGCCGGGTGACGATCACCACGAAGGACGGCAAGAGTTTCGCGAAGCGCGTGGATGTGCCCAAGGGGGACCCGCGCGACCCGATGACGGCGGAGGAGATCGGGGTGAAGTTCCGGGCGCTGGGTGAGGGGGTGATCGGCGCAGAGAAGTGCCGGAGGTTGTCGGAGTTGATCCTGAGGTTGGAGACGCTGGGGAGCGTGCGGGAGTTGGCGGCCGCGACGGTGGCGTGAACCCCAGCGGTTCGGCTCGATCCAGACGGCAGACTCTTGCTTTGGGCTGTGCTCCGCGGCGTCG
>JAGVLZ010000319.1 GCA_020054055.1 Phycisphaerales bacterium | reverse complement strand
GATGCGCTCGAACAATCGCGGCGAGACGAACTGACGGCGCGCCACCAGTGGTTCGCGCGGCTCGCGCTCTCGTACGGCAAGCCGGAATCCGACCCTGACCGGCGTGCGTTTGCCGCGGAGGCGACGCGGGCGATGAGCACCATCCTGATTCTGTTCTTTGTCCTGCTCGTCGCCGGCATCGCGGGGTTTGCGCTCTTCATCGTCGCCGCCATCGGCATCGGCACGGGGCGCATCCGATCCGCCTTTTCCACCCCCTCTCGTGGCACGGGTTTGCAACCCGTGTCTTCCGCCTTTCCTACCTCTTCTTCTCCCCCCCTCTCCGCCTCCAACGCCTTCCTCGAATCCTTCGTGCTGTTCCTTCTGTCGTTCCTCGTCGCTTCCGGCGTGGCGCTCGTTGTGCAGACGCTGACCGGGATTGACATCACCATCGCACTCTTCTGCATCGTGCCGGTGCTCGCGTTGTGGCCGCTCTCCCGCGGCCTTTCGTGGGACCAACTCCGCGCGGGGCTGGGCTGGCACACCGGCCGCGGGTTCTTTACGGAACTCGGTTGCGGCGTTGTCGGGTATCTCGCGGGGGTCCCGATCATCGTGCTGGGGCTTGTGATCTCGATGCTGATCGTCGCGCTCACGGGCTCGGATGCTTCGCACCCGATCGTCAACGAAGTCTCTTCCGGCGGTGTGCTGGCGATCATCTTGCTCTTCTTCATGACTGCGGTGTGGGCGCCGCTGGTGGAAGAGGCCTTCTTCCGCGGGGCGCTCTATTCGCACCTGCGGCGGCGGTGGGCGGTGATCCCCGCGGCGCTGCTGGTCGGGCTTATCTTTGCGATCATTCATCCGCAGGGGTTCGCTGGTGTTCCGGTGCTGGCGGCGCTGGGGTTCAACTTCTGCCTCCTGCGCGAGTGGCGCGGTTCGCTGATTGCGCCGATGTTTGCGCACGCGATGCATAATGGGGTGGCGACGGTGGCGCTGGTGATGTTTTTGGCGTGAATCGCGGCTCGTTCGTGTTCACCGCGGAGACGCGGAGGGCACGGAGGAGAGTTTTCTTATGCTCTGCTTTCCGGGGGCGGCGCTCGAAGTCTCGCTCTGCCCCCGGCTGCTCACTCTCAGCCCTTCGGGCTGGAAGGCAACGGCTACGAACGACCAGCCCAGCGGGCTGGAGACGAAGGCCGTCGGTGTCTGCTTGCTATTCCCGCTCTTTCTTCTCTCTTCGGACTCCCGCGGGTGCGTCGGGTTTTTCGGTCCAGTCTTCGGCGTTGGCGAGGCTGATGTCGGCTTTGCAGGTTTTGCGGTAGCCGAGGAGGCGGATGACTTCGAGGACGTCGGTCCACGAGGGGAAGGTCTTGAAGTTGGCGCGCTTGAAGGTGTCGATGGCGAGGAGGAACAGGAACTGCTCCTTGCTCATCTCGCCTTCTTCGGCGGACTTCAGGGAGTCGGCGAGACGGCGGCCCGGGCCGCGCCTTCTCTCAAACCCCGTCGGCGCGGGAGCGCCCCCGCGACGCATCTCCTCGATGTGCCGACGGTCCAGCCCCACCCGCCGATCGATCACCCCATCGCCCGCGTCGGCCGGCATCTTCGAGTCGCTCAGATCACCGGCTTCGTTTTTCGCCATTGCGTTCCTTCACCCCGGTTGTCCGATCAAAGGTCGTCGTCGTCGTCATCATCGAAGAGGTCGTCGTCGTCGCCGCTGACTTCTTCGAGGTCGGCTTCGGCGAGGTCGTCCTCCGCGTCTTCTTCGTCGTCGTCATCGTCCCACTCGAAATCATCGTCCTCTTCGTCGGCGTCCTCTTCGTCGTCCACCATCACGATGGATGGGGCGACCCACCAATCGGGGGGGAGTTCCACGACCTCGGCGCCGTCCGCCGGATGTCCGGGGTCGAGTTCGGTCAGCGGAAAGATGTCGTCAGCCAGCATCGGCCCTTGCAGCAGGAGCATTGTCTACCTCACCAGGCTTGGGTCGCGGGGGCGACCCGGAGTTCATCGAAGCGGCCAGTTCCCAATGTCGTCCTCGGATTCACGTTTCCGGGTCCGCCAAGCGCCCGGTACACTACTGAGGTCCAGCATTCTGTCAATACGAATTCCCTCACTCTTTTTCACCCGCCAAGCACCCACCCCCCACCCCTCTGAACTGAGTATTCCCACCCATGACCCGCCACGATCGTGACGAGTCCTTCCAGCCGGTCGCCCTCCTGCTCGCCTGCGCCCTGCCCGGGCTTGGGCACGCCTATCTCGGGGACGTGAAGAGGGGGGTCCTGATCTTTTCCTCGATCATGGGGCTGTTTCTCGGCGGAATTCTGATCGGGGGGATCGACGTGGTCGACCGAACCGAGGACAAGTGGTGGTTCATCCTTCAGGCCGGGGTGGGTCCGACGGCATTCGCGGCGAACGCGGTCCACCAGAGCGTCTACAAACTTGAGTTCCGCGGGCCCCGCGGGCCGATCCGCCAGAGTGGGCGGCCCGACCCCGCCGACAACCCGAACAACCAGCCGGCGCCGGCGAAAAAATCCCTGGGCCGGGTGAACGAGGTCGGGTCGCTTTACACGGCGATGGCGGGGATGCTGAACCTGATCGTGGTCATCGACGCGGCGTGGCGGCACGCGGGGGTTCGGCGTCGGAACTCGGATGTGGCGCCGGCATGAGTGAACTGCTTCCATCGTTTCTCCTCGCGGTCGCGCAGGCCTCGCCTCGCGGCTACACGCCGTTCGTCGATCCGCTCGATCTGCACGATTACTGGTGGTTCACGATTATGCCTCTGGCGTTCGGGATCAGCCTTGCGTACAAGTCGGTGCGGTTGCACGATCTTTCGCGCGTGTGGCCGCAGACGTTTTTGATGACGGCGCAGGTGGTGGCGGGGATGATCGGGCTCGCGGTGGCGGCGTTCTTGATTGTCGAGGTGATTGTGTATGGAGGGTGGTGAGGGGAGATGTCGGCGGGTGACGGTGTTGAGTTGGGTTATCATTTGTTGCTGTTCGTGTTGCACCCTTTCAGGGTGCGGAAGAGGTTTTGGCGGGTTGTTTTCCGGGGGCGGCGCTCGAAGACTCGCGCTGCCCCCGGCTACTGCCTGTCAGCCCTTCGGGCTGCAAGACCACGGGGCTCAGTACCTGCCGACTTCTCCGCTTCGCGCGGTGTCGAGGTTGATGAGCATGTATCGGAGCGCATCGACCGCGTGGTCGTGTCCGTCTTTGAGTGGTGTGGCGATCTGCTCGTTATCGGGGAAGCGGTAGTTGGTGAGGGATTCGATGAGGTGGGTGCAGCGCTCGTGGATGTAGAGCGTGGGCGGGCCGCTGGCGGGGGCGAGGCGCGCGCGGATGAGGCGGAGGCCTTCTTCGATCGACGACGGGCGATGCTTCACGGCGATGCCGGCGCGGCGTAGGATCGCGATGGGGCTGAGGCCGGTCTGGTCGGAGCGCTGGTTTCCGGCGGGATCGACGGCGATCCATTTGATAGGGAGTCCGGGGGTGAACGCCCGCTCCGGCCTCGAAAACTCGGCCACCTCCCCCGCCCCCGGAACATGGACCGGGGGAGGAGGCTGATCGAGGATCGCGCGGATGTGCTGTTCGAGGAGGACTTCTTTTTCGACGCGCTCGCGGATGATGCGGACGACGTTTGATTCGTCGGCGCTGGCCCAGAGGATGACGGTGGGCGAGCGGAAGCCGAAGTCCATGCCTGCGATGAGGGACGGGCTTGAGGGGTTGGGGTCCTGGGGGCTTGGCAAGGGATCGGATGCGACAACGTGCAGCGCCGGATCGAACTCGGGGAAGACGGCGGCGCGGCGTGTCGGGCGATAGCAGAGCATCTCCGATTCCCAGGTCTCTCGTGCGGAGCGCCGCTTCATGGTGATGGCGTCGTCGATGGGGAAGTGGCCTTTGCCTCGGCGCGCTTTGGCACGGCCGGCGCATTCGTCGAGGAGTTCGCAGGGCGGGCACTCGCGCGACGGTGGGCACCGTTCGAGGACGTCGATGGCGGTCCAGCGAAACAGACGGCGGGAGTTGGATTCCTGCGCGTCGGCGATGAGTTTGGACATGAGGCCGCCGGGGCGGTGACAGGTGGAGAAGGCTTCGACCGCGCCGCGGACGATGACGGCGCGGTTGCCCTTGCCGCAGCGTTTGGAGCGTGTGGTGAGTTGCGCGGCGTGCCAGACGTCCTCGTCGAAGAGTTCGACCTCGTCGCAGCGCAACTTCTGGGGGCGTGTGCCGCGGACGGAGCGCTCCGATTGCGCCAGCACCTCGACCATCGATCCGTTCTTGAGGCGTCCTCGCCGCTCGCCGATCCTGCCCTCGACCATCTCCGCGAGGCCGGGGCGCTCGAAGAACTTGCGCAGGTGCGCGTGCATGCGCTGCGATTGCTCGCGCGACCCGCCGAGCACCTTGACCTCGATGCCATCCCGGAACACCAGGTCCAGCACGGTCGCGATCGCGGCGAAGTACGTCTTGCCGCTCCCACGGGAGCCCCACACGACGCCATCGCCGGGCGTGCCGCCGAGGAAGGCCCACTCGAGGTAGTCCAAGGGCGAATCACTCCCATCGAGGACCGCGCTCCCCGAGACATCGACGCCCAGAACGACGCACACCCAGTTGGCGAGTTCCTTTCGATTCCTCGGCTCGACGGCGCACACGCGCTTTCCCGCGAACATTCTCTCTTTCATCGACACCGTTGCGGCGATCCCCCGATCGGTCCTCATCAACGTCCCCCTTGAGATGATTCTTCCCCCGGCGCACGACACATCCGCGTTCACTCGTCCTCCGTGCCCATCGAACCAAGTTTGTCCATCAGCGCGCGCAGGGCTCCCTCGTCCGCGGGCGGGGCCTCGCCCGGCTCGTTCAAGGCGAGGGGCGACGGAGGCCGATCCGAGATCGAAAGTTTCAGGAGGTCGACGCAGGCACGGCGTGCGGTGTCGAGGTCCGTCTCCTGCCGCGCGAT
>JAGVLZ010000407.1 GCA_020054055.1 Phycisphaerales bacterium | reverse complement strand
TGAGATCAGCGGCGCCGCCAGCACCGCGTCGGCATCGAGCACGTCACGAAACTGCGCGCGCGGGTTGAGGCTGCCGTGCAGCGAATTCTTCGCCGAAACTTCAGCGAAATGCCGCGCCGTCGCGCCGCTCCGCGCGCTGTAGTCGCGCGCCATGCGAGCATAGATATCCATGAACAGCGAACGCTGCCGGCCCGACTCATCGTTCGCAGAACGATCACCGTCGACATAAGCGTAAAGCTCTTCCGGCTTCTCGACGTCGACGGCGCCAAGGAACACGGCAAAGCTCTTCGCTTTGTCTTCGTGGAACAGTTTCTCGACACCGAACGCCAGCACCACGTCATAAACGCCAAGCGTCACCATCGTGCACGCCTGCTGGAACGCCGTGGATGCGGTGGCGCAGGCGTTTTCCACGTTCACCACTGGAATACGCCCGACGCCCATGCCGCGCAGGATCGCCGCGGACTGGACGCCCATCAGGTCCCCCCCGGGCATCGCGTAGCCCGCGAGCATGACGACAAATCGCACGTCCTCCGACGACGCCGCGACGAGCGGCGCGAGCGACGCCCCCTCGCTGTGCCCCATCACGCCGAGACGCTGCGCGTCGATCCCCGGCTGCGACTTCAGGAACGCGATCCCCGCGAGCGCATCGGAAGCAAGGTCCTGCGAGGTGGCGTCCATCAGATTTCCCGTCGTCCCGCCGACGCCGCGATCATCGCTGCGGAGCACGGCGATGCCCGCGCGCGTCAACGCATCCGCGAAGACCATGAAGGGCTTGTGGCCGAAGATCGTCTCGTCGCGGTCCTGCGGCCCGGAGCCGGTCATCATCACGACCGCGGGATGCGGCCCGGCGCCCGTCGGCACCGTCAGTGTTCCCGCGATGGTGATACCGCCCCCTTCATTCTTGAACTCGACAAGTCGTTCCTCATACGCGAAGGGAGGCTTCGGCGTCTGCGGGCGCTTCGGCTCCGAGTCCGCCGCCTCCGCGCCCGTCACCCGGCTCAACTTCGCCGGGAACTTCTGGCCCATCTGGGTGAGTGTTCCCTCGGCCGTGTTGCCATCCTCCGCGATCGTGAGTTCGAACCTGGCATGAGCCTCCTCCGGCGCGCCGGGCGGCGCAAGCATGAACGTGAGGCTCTTTCCGTCAATGGCCGCCTCGTTGAGCGGGATGTCCTTCGCTCCCTGCATCGGGATGCTGATCGTCCCGCCGCCCCCCGCGGCCAGCGCGATCGTGAAATCGAGTTTCATCCCGCCCGGGAGTTCGACCGCGCCCTTCCAGTGCTGGGGTTCGGCCGGTGGCGAAGGCTCCTGTGCGCGGCACGGCGCGAGGAGGACCAGCACGCCAACCAAGAAGGAGAACGCGAAAAGGAAGATGGAGGGTCTCATGCGGGGCTCCTGCGCTGGTCAAACCGAATGCTCGGCGGCGTGCCGTTCGTGAATCACTCGCGCGGCGCAGCGGCGCTCGCGCTCGCCGGCGCGTGGAGCGGCTTGACTTCGCTCGCGTCGTGGCTCGCGCTCATCAGCCTGCCGGCAAAGGGGAGCAGCGCAACCACCGACGCCGCGGAGAGCACCGCCGCGACGCCACGCGACGAATAGGGGCATCCCACGATGCCCGAATCATCAGGCGACTTCTCGAGCAGCGGCGCACCCGCGAGCCGGAGGTAATAGAACGCAGCGATCGCGGAGTTGAGGCCCATGATGACCACGAGCGTGATCTCACCGGCCGAGATCGCGCTGGTGAAGAGATAGAACTTCCCGAAGAACCCAAGCAGCGGCGGCAGGCCGAGCAGGCTGAGCGAGCAGATCACCATACACCAGCCGAGCGCGGGGAATGACCGCGTCAGCCCGCGCAGATCGTCAAACGTCTCGATCTCTTCGCCGGTTTTGCGTTCGAGGCACGCGAGCACCGCGAAGGTTCCGAGGTTCATGAACCCGTAGCAGAGCAGATAGAAGAGCATCGCCGCGAGCCCGTTCTGGCTCAGCGGCCCCCCGGGCGCGCCCGGCCCCGCGACCAGCCCGACGAGCATGTACCCCGAGTGCGCGATCGACGAGTACGCCAGCACGCGCTTCACATTCGTCTGGAGCAGCGCGAGCACGTTCCCGACCGTCATGGTCATCGCCGCGATGACCCACAGCAGCACGCGCAGCGACTCCGGCAACGACGAGTGCGAGTCGCCGAACCCCCACCCCACCACGCTGAGCAACAGCATCAGAGAAATGAACCCCGCCGCTTTCGGCACGAACGCGAGGAACGCCGAGACGCTCGACGCCGCCCCTTCGTACACATCGGCCGTGTAGAAGTGCATCGGCACCGCCGCGATCTTGAAGGACACGCCGACGATCGACATGACGAGGCCGATCATCGCGATGCCGCCGAGGCTCCCATCCTTGGCGACCTGCCCCGCCAGCACCTCCGCGACGCCCGGGGTGACGCCATCGCCAAAGAGCAGCGTGGTCCCCGTCGCGCCGTAGAGCATCGCAAATCCATACAGAAAGAACGCCGCGCCCAGTGCCCCGAGGAAGAAGTACTTGATCCCCGCCTCCTGGCTCCGCGTCCCCGAGGTCGAGATGCTCACCATCACATACGTCGGCAGGCTGACGAGTTCGAGCGCGAGGAAGAGCCAGATCAGGTCATCGGCTGACGCGCAGAGCATCAGCCCCGTCAGGCTGAACAGGATGAACGCGTAGAACTCGCCGCGCGTCGAACGCAGGCCGTCGAAAACATTCCCGCGGCCGAGCGATGCCTCGTAGTCGCGGTCCACCGTGCCCGCCAGCACGAGCACAAGCAGCACCCCCACCGCCGCCACGAGCATCTTCACGAAGGGCATGAGGTTCGGCAGCAACGAGTGCGTCGGCACCGGCAGCCACGCGGCGAG
>JAGVLZ010000148.1 GCA_020054055.1 Phycisphaerales bacterium | reverse complement strand
GCGCTGGCGGCGCTCGCGTGCATCGCCGCGCTCTTCGTCGGCGGCTGCTCGTCGGCGCCCGCGATGACCGAAAGCGGATTCCTGAGCGACTACTCGAAACTCACGGATGTCACCGCGACGCGGATGCGGTTCGTCACCCCCGCGCTCAAGGACTACAAGGCCTTTATCGTGGACCCGGTGCAGATACGCTCGCAGGCGTCGGAACTCAGCGCCCCGGACCGGGCCGAGATCGCGGTGTACTTCCGCGATGCGTTCGTCAAGGTCCTGACCGATCGCGGCTACGCGATCACTTCGACGCCCGGAGTGGGCACCGCTCGCGTCCGCATTGCGCTGACGAATATGCAGCAATCGACGTGGTGGATGAAGGTCCATCCCGCCTCGAGCCTGTCGGGTGCGGGGCGCGGCGGGGCGTCGATGGAGGGCGAGGTGATCGATTCGGTCACGGGCAAGCAGGTGGCGGCCGTGGTGCAGGCGGGGGTCGGCAGCCAGTTCACCGCGTTCAACTACAGCACGGTATCTGATATCAAGAGTACCATCGACGAATGGGCGAAGAACGCGGGCAACCGGCTCGACGATTTGCGCTCCGGTAAGTGATCGCGTATACGGCATCGACCGCCTTCCACTCCACCGACCAAGGAAAGAGCATGAAACGCACCCACCTTCGGAACGGAACGCGTCCATGGATCGCGTGTCTTCGCACGCTTGGCCTCGCCGCGATCGCGACGATCGGCGCCGCGATCTCATCGCCGCAGGCGCACGCCCAGACCGGCGCGGCGAAGAGGCCAAACATCCTCGTCCTCTGGGGGGACGACATCGGCTACTGGAACGTCAGCGCGTACAACCACGGGATGATGGGTTACAAGACGCCCAACATCGACCGCATCGCGAAGGAGGGCACGCTCTTCACCGACTGGTACGGGCAGCAATCCTGCACCGCCGGCCGGGCCAGCTTCATCACGGGGCAGGTCGGCTTCCGCACCGGGTTGCTGAAGGTCGGCCTGCCCGGCGCGAAGGAGGGGTTGCAGGCGCGGGACGTCACCATCGCCCAACTGCTCAAGGCGCAGGGCTACATGACCGCCCAGTTCGGCAAGAACCACCTGGGCGACCTCGATGAGCACCTGCCCACGGCGCACGGCTTTGACGAGTTCATGGGCTCGCTCTACCACCTCAACGCCGAGGAAGAGTTCGAGAACCCCGACTACTTCAAGGACCCGGCGCTGATCAAGAAGTACCAGACGCGCGGCGTGATCCACTGCTGGGCCAACGCCGACGGCACGCAGAAGATCGAGTCCACCGGCCCGCTGGGCAAGAAGCGGATGGAGACGATCGATGAAGAGATCACCAAGGCCTCGCTGGACTACCTGGATCGCGCCAAGAAGGAGGGCAAGCCCTTCTTCCTGTGGTGGAACTCCACCCGCATGCACATCCACACGCACTTGAAAAAGGAGAGCGAGGGGAAGACCGGTCTGGGGGTCTACCCCGACGGGATGGTCGAGCACGATGGCCACGTCGGCCAGTTGCTCGACAAACTCAAGGAACTGGGGCTCGAAGAGAACACCATTGTCATGTATTCCACCGACAACGGCGCCGAGTCGTTCAGTTGGCCCGATGGCGGCACGACCCCCTTCCGCAGCGAGAAGGCCACCAACTGGGAGGGCGCCTACCGCGTCCCCTGCGCCATCCGCTGGCCAGGCGTCATCGCGCCGGGAACCGTCAGCAACGAAGTTTTCGCGCACGAGGACATGCTGCCCACTCTGCTGGCCGCCGCGGGCGTGCCGGACGCGAAGGAACAACTCCGCAAGGGGATGAAGGTCGGCGACAAGTCGTTCAAGGTCCACCTCGACGGCTACAACATCGCCGAGGCGCTCGCGGGCAAATCCCCGAGCCCGCGGCACGAGTTCTTCTATTTCAATGACGATGGCTCGCTCGTCGCCCTGCGCTACGACCAATGGAAACTCGTCTTCGCGGAGCAACGTGCCGAAGGATTCGATGTCTGGCAGGAGCCGTTCACTCAACTGCGCTTGCCGAAACTCTTCAATCTCCGCTCCGATCCCTTTGAGATGGCCGACCACGAGAGCATCGGGTACGCCCGATGGCGGATCGACCGCGCGTTCCTGCTCGTGCCCGCGCAGGAATACGTCGGCAAGTTCCTCGCCACGTTCAAGGAGTTCCCCCCGAGCCAGAAGGCCGGCTCGTTCTCACTCGATAGTGTCCTTGAGTCGCTCGGGCAGGGGGGCGGGAAGTAGCCACTCCCGGGCGGAGTGATGCGTAGCGCTCGATCCGGCCGATTGGAGCGGGAATATGCACCGACGCCTCACCTCCCTTTTCGCCGCATTGCTCCTCGCGGCGGCGCTCCCCGCACTGTTCGTGCCGATGGGCTGCCAGGCCACCCCGCGCGCGGCGGGCCACGCGTGCCAGGTTGATCCCCTCCCTTCCTGGAACGATACAGCGAGTCGGCGTGCCATCGTCGATTTCGTCCGGCGCGTGACCACTCCCGGCTCGCCCGACTTCGTCGCGCCCCCGGAGCGCATCGCCGTCTTCGACAACGACGGCACGCTCTGGTGCGAGCAGCCCGAGTACCCGCAGGTCGCGTTCATGATCGAGCGCATCCGGGCGCTCGCCCCCCAGCACCCGGAGTGGAGCGGGCAGGAGCCCTACAAGAGCCTGATCGCGGGCGATTCATCGCGCGCCTTCGCCAGCGGCCCCGACGCATTCAAGGTCCTGCTCGAAGCGACGCATGGCGGGGTGACGACCGATGAGTTCCGCGCCATGTCGCGGGCATGGATCGAGCGGTCGCGAAATGCCGCGCGGGGCCGCCCGTACACGGAGATGGTCTACCGGCCGATGATCGAACTGCTCTCATACTTCCGCGCCAGCGGCTTCAAGACGTTCATCGTGTCGGGGGGCGACACGGAGTTCATGCGCGTCTTCGCCGAGGAGGTCTACGGGGTCCCTCCCGAGCAGGTCATCGGCACGTCTCTGAAGATGGAGTACCAGGTGGGCGACGCCGGCCCAGTCATCTTCCGTCGGCGGGCGCTCGAGTACGGCAACGACCGGGCCGAGAAGGTCGTGAGCATCCAGCGGCAGATCGGGCGAAGGCCCATCGCGGCGTTCGGAAACTCCGACGGCGACTACGCGATGATCGAGTGGACGACCGCTGGCGATGGCGCGCGCCTCGGCGCATTCGTTCATCACACCGACGCGGAGCGCGAGTGGGCGTACGACCGTGGGTCACGGATCGGGAAACTGGAGAAGGGGCTCGACGCGGCCGCGGCGCGAGGATGGGTCCTGATTGACATGAAGAGGGATTGGCATGTTATCTTTCCGTGATCCGACGAAGCCGGGATGGATGCCCGGCGAGGAAGAAGGAGCCCGGACGATATGAAGGCCGCCAAGTACGCCGTCGAGTTCATCGGAGCGTTCTTTCTCATCTTCACGATCGGCATGACCGTCATCGACCCTGGGGGGGCGGGAGACTTTGCGCCCCTGGCGATCGCTTCGGTGTTGGTGGTGATGGTGTACGCGGGGGGGCATGTCTCGGGCGCCCACTACAACCCCGCCGTCACGCTCGCGGCCTTCATCCGCGGCAAATGCCCCGCATCGGACGTGGTCCCTTACATCATTGCCCAGTGCGCGGCGGCGGCGGGCGCGGCGGCGCTCGTGCTCTTTCTGAAGCAGGGTGAGGCCGTCACGCCCGTCGCGCCGCTGGTCGTCCCCGCGTTGATCGCCGAGTTCCTCTTCACATTCGCGCTGTGCTATGTGGTGCTGAACGTCGCGACGGCCAAGGCGACCGCCGGGAACTCGAACTACGGCCTCGCGATCGGGTTTACGGTCCTCGTGGGCGCGTACTCGGTCGGATCGATTTCGGGAGGTGCGTTCAACCCCGCGGTCGCCGTTGGGTTGGGGGTGATGGGGGTCTTGAAGTGGACCGACGTCTGGATCCACTTCAGCGGCGAGGTCGCCGGCGCGATCGCCGCGGCGATCGCGTTCAAGGCGCTCGTGAAAGACCAGAGTTGACGCGCGCTGATCAGGTGAACGAAACGTCCCGACCCTTGTTCAGTTCCTTCATCACCGGCATAAGCGGCTCGTAGTACTCCAGCATGGCGCGGGCGGAGAGGTCTTCGCCCGTGAAGTCGCGGAGCACCTCGCGCCAGTCGCGCGTCGCTCCGAGAGAGAGGAGCGCCCGCAGGTACTCGCCCACGTCTTTGCGCCCGTAGTAGTTGCAGTTGTGCGGGTCCTGCTTCAGGATGTTTTTGGCGATGTACATGTGCAACTGATAGACGATGAGCGAGCACATGGCGTAGTCGTAGTACCCGGCCGGGTCGTCGTTGATGTGCGTCTTGGTCGCCGCGTCGCAGAACGTTTCGGAGCGATCGCCGCTCGGCGGGTCGATCCCCTGCGTCTGGCGCGCGAGTTCCCACCAGCGTGCGTTCATGCGGTCGGGCGGGAGTTCCTTTTCGTAGAAGTCGTGCTCCCACCCGGTCATCACCCCCCACGACCATGGCTGGAAGACGATGTTGCTGCCGTCCATCGCCTGGGCGAGGAGCCATTTGTTCGAGTTCGCGTCGGCCTCTCGTGCGGCTGCGGCGTCGAGGACGCCGATCTCCGCGAGATACGGCCGCTGCGAACAGGCGAGCGAGATGAGTTCGCCGATCCCCTCGTGGAAGGCGCGGTTGGCGCCTTCGCGCAGGAGCAGCGGCACATTGGCGCCGGTGTACGCGAGGTAGTAGTAGATGTGCCCCAGTTCGTGGTGCGTGGTGCTGAACCAGTCGTAGTTCGCCTTGACGCTCATGAGCGAGCGCACGTCGTAGGCGAGGTCGAGGTGCCAGGCGCTCGCGTGTGTGTTCTTCTTGCGAGGGGAGTCCGCGGGGAGGTCCCGGAGATCGCTTTTCTCCCAGAAGGAACCCGGGAGTTTCGGGAAGCCCATCGATGTGTAGAATCGCTCCGCCTGCTCGACGACCCACTTGGGCTCACGCGTCTTGAAGAGCGGGTCGAGGTCCGCCGCTTTCTCGAAGCCGGGCCACTGCTGCCCCCAGCGGTTCGGGAGCCAATGTGCGGGGATGAGCCGCGGCGCGGGCTTGCCGAACTTTTCCGCGAGACGATGCTTCGCGTAGCAGTGCAGTTGCTCGAAGAGCGGGCGCGTCTGCGCCATCGCGTTCTGAGCGAGGGACATCAGTTCCTGCGCGCTCATGCCGTATTCGCCGACCATGAGGCCGAAGTAGGAGGAGAAACCGAGTTCGCGGGCGCAGCGATTGCGGAGGTCTCGGAGGTTAACGAGGCCGGGCTTGAGCGCAACGCCGATCTCCTTCGAGGCTTCCCACGCGGCGAGGCGCTTGGCCTCATCATTCGACTCCGTAAGGATGTCATCGATGCCGTTGGCGGTGATCGGCGCATCGGGCTGGCCGCTCATGCGCAGCGTGAAGCGGTAGCCGTCCTGCGCGGCTGTCTGGCGGGCTTCCGCTTCGGTGCGCTGCGCGACGAGTTCGGGGAGCGTGCCGGGATACTGGGCCGCCTTGAAGAATGCGGCGGTGAGTTGCCGATTGGTGAGTGGATCGAGGAACCAGGAGTGCTTGCGGAGACTCTGAATGGTCTCGAGTCTGGCACGTTCGCCGACGAACTCGTTGAGGGGTTTCTGGGCCGCGATGGCGGCGTCGGTGTGCGCGTCGGAGACGTCGGTGGAGGCGATCCACTGCGCCTGCGACGCGGCGTAGTAGAGAGGCTGGTACTTCGAGTTGTAGTCGGCGAGGAATCGCTCGGCTTCGGGTCGGAGGCCGGAGTAGTTGCCGCCGCGGTCGTAGCCGCCGGTGGAGTTGCTGGCCGCGGATCGGCCCGTCGAAGAGCAACCAGCAAGGCCCGCGATGGCGCCGGCGCCGAGGGCGGCCGTGGTTTTCAGTGCTTCGCGTCGGGAGAAATTGTCGCCGGCCATGGGTTGCTCCTTCGAGAAGAAGATGAAGATAGCATTTTGTGCGCTTGCGTTGCACCCTTTCAGGGTGCAGAAGCAAAGGTGGGGGCGTCTATTTCCGGGAGCGGCGCTCGAAGACTTGCTCTGCCCCGGGCTACGAACTATCAGCCTTTCAAGCTGCAATGCGAAGGCATCACGCCCACGTCAACCCCTCGTGAATCGTGTTCAGGTTGTCGCAGCCATTCTCGCGCACGATGAGCATGTCCTCGATGCGCAGACCACCGATCGCGGGGCAGTAGAGTCCCGGCTCGATCGTCAGGCAGTCACCGACGATCAGCGCCGGGCCGCCCTTGTCCAGCAGCGGCGGCTCGTGGACGTTCAAGCCGACGCCGTGGCCCGTGCCGTGGACCATGGCGCAGCG
>JAGVLZ010000339.1 GCA_020054055.1 Phycisphaerales bacterium | reverse complement strand
TTGGTGGCGTCGCTCGCATCGCCGTCTTCTTTGACCGTCGCGAGCACCTTGGTGTAACTGGCTTCGAGGGTGGATTTCGGGGCCGCGGACGAGCCGCCCGACCCGGCCGCTGAGAGGGTGTTCTTCGCCTCGACGAGGGCCCGCGCCTGCGGATCGCGCCGCTCGCAGCCCCCCGCGACCGAAACGATCGCTGCCGCCGCAAGAATCAACCGCGTGTTGAGCGAGCCATCCATCACTTCTGGTCTCCTGCGAACGCTTGAGGGCCGGGGCGGGGGAAGGGGCGAAGTCTACCGCAGTCCGATTCCACCCCAGCCACATCCGGGCGGACCGGTTCAAAGGTTCCGACGCTATCGCTCGATGGGCTCGTTCGGCGCGGGCGCGCCGTCCGCCGGGGGACGCTCCCCTGGGGGCTCGTACTCGACCGGATACTCGGGGCGCGGCCGGTAGAGCGAGCGGATCCATTCGACCGTCTGGAGATACCGGCGCGCCTCGCGGTTGCGGAATGCGGGCTGCCAACCGGGGATGCGCGGGTGCGGGGTGCGCGCATCGTCGCGGGGCAGACCCATCTGGAGCAGGAGCGACCGTTCCGGCTCCTCGGAATCAATCAGATGGCTGCCGTCGCGCGTCTCGAAGCGGTCGAGGATGATGAAGTTGGTGTAAACGCTCGCGTCCGCCGTCGGCCGATAGTTGAAGAGTTGCAGCCGACCGGCCTCCGACCCGCCGTGGCAGGCGGTGCTGGCGCACGACGTGACGAGCCACCCCGCGTGGACGTGGTCGCGGAAGAGCCTCATGCTCCGCGGCTGGCCGATCACGGTCACCTGGTCGTACATGTCGCGAGCGCGAAGCCGGAACATGGTGTCGAGAACTTCCTCGGGAGGCTTGGTGAAGAAGGCCTCGCGCGACTCGCGCGACTCGGGGATCAGCGGATCATCGCCGAAGCGAACGATCATTTTCTGGATCGTTTCGCGCGGGATCGTCATCTTGGGCGGATCGCGCAGGTCGACCTCGTAGACCTTGATGATGTTGATCTGTTCCGGGGTCAGCAGCGGGAACTCGTTGACCTTCGGGCGCGTCGGGAAGCGCTTCGCCTCGTCGATCTGACGCGCCTTTTCCTCTTCCGCACGCTCGCCCGACCCCTTGCGCTCGGCGAGCACCGCCAGTTGTTCGACCACCCGCTTCATCCGCAGCCCCTCGGCGTGCGTCCGATCGGCCTTCAACGCGGTGTCCAACTCCGCCAGCGCCTCCCGATACATCCGCCGCCGCTGGAGCCACTCCGCGAGCATCACCAGTCGATCCGCATCGTCGTCCGCGATCTGCGCGCGCATCTTGAGGTACCGCTCCGCGGGGGGCGCGAGGATGGCTTGTTTTTCGATCGTGCTCCGGTCGATATTCAGCATGACCCCGGTGATCGAGAGCGTCAGCCGGTGCTCATCGCCGGAAACGAACTCACCCTCGAGGCGATCGCCGTTCTTGAGCAGGATCTGGAGTTCATCCCCAGCGATCGGCTCGCGGCGGCCGACGGGGGAAATCTCGGGCAGCGGCGCGGGTACCTGCGGAAGCGCGGGCTCCGGGTTGCCCTCCCGCTCTTGGGAAACGGTGGATGAGTTGTCGGTTGGCGTTCCATGACCCTGCGCGGCGATTATCCATACAAATACCGAGCAAACTATCGCCATTGTGCTCATAAACACCTTGTTTTCAGCGATTTGCGGCTTCAAGGAGTCCTCGATTTCGACGGGTCCATGGGATCTTACAGACGCGCGGAACTAGGGAAGGTAAAGCGATTCTTCACGATTTTCTGGGGAATCTCTTGCCTCTTCCCCCGGATCATGTAGACTTCGGGCGACGTGTTTCTTCCCTCCTAGCCCACAGTACTTCCCCCGGTATTGTGGGTTTTGATTTTTCCGGCCGCCCGCGAAGCCTTCGCGGGCGATTTTTTTTCAGCGATCGCCGACGATCACAAGGCCGACGAGCCCCCCTTCGGACTCGAGTTGAACCTGGGCGATCTTGTCAGGCCTCTCGGTCGCGAAGAATCCTCCGGCGCGGAAGGGTTCAGAGAACTCGTTGCGGAAACTGCCGAGCGGGAGCGTGACGCTCCGGCCGATGTCGAGCGCGTCAATCGGCCTCGAATACTGGCGATTAATCCACATGGTCGTCGCCGGGAGCGCGCGCGCGGAGGTGTTCGTCAGCGTGATCTCCGTCTCCTTCCGCAAGACCTGAACATTGACGGTCTCGACCTGTTTCAGCGCCAGCGGGAAGTGGCGCGCGACATCGATCCTTGAGGGACCGCCGCAGCCGAGAAGCGTGGTGACGAAGAGGGTGAGGACGGTGCGGGTTCCGGTGGTGTTCACGCTTCTATACTCGCCTCGATGGGCTGCTCCGGCAACAACGCGACTCCCCCCGGCCCGGCGGTCGCCCCCGGCGCGGAAGATATCGACCCGGCGGTCGCCGCGAGGCTGGCCAAGGTCGATTCGAGAGTCATCGCGGCGATTCCGGGGTTTGACGCGCCATTTTTCCAGGCGGGACTCGCGGGGTACTCCGACCCCGCGATGCGGATCATCGCCCGGCGCCACGGCTGCCCGTGCTGCGTGACCGAGGCGCTCCTCGACCGGACGCTCCTCTCCGGCGGCAAGGGTTTCGCGAAAGCGGACCTGGGCGAGATCGCGGACAACGTGCCGGGCGGGGACGAGGATCATCCTCTGATCGGCCAACTCATGGGGTCGGAACCGGACGAGATGACGGCGGCGGCGGTGAAGATGATCGAACAGGGGAGGAGGCCGAGGGGGGAGTACCTGGCGATGGCACAGCGGAGCGCGTCCCGTCCCGGCCTTGGCGAGGACGCCAAGACCGGGGCAACCCTTGTTCAGACTTTCGCCGCGATCGATGTCAACCTCGCGTGCCCCGTGAAGAAGATCAAGAGCAAGGCGCGCGGCGGGCACTGGCTGCGCGAGCCGGAGGGGGCGATCGAGATTCTGCGAGCGGTGCGCGAGGCGTTGCCCCGCGAAGTGCCGACAACGCTCAAGATCCGGCGCGGCAGCGACGAATCGCCGGAAGCCGAGCGGAACTTCTTCCGCATCTTCGACGCCGCGTATGAGATGGGCTACGCATGGACGACGGTGCATGGGAGAACGGTCGAGCAGAAGTACGTCGGCCCTTCCAAATGGACCTTCCTGCGCGACCTCGTTCGGGCGCGACCCGATCGCGTGATCTTCGGCTCGGGCGACATTTGGAACGCGCACGACATCTTCCGGATGATCGCGTACACGGGGGTGCACGGAGTGAGCGTGGCCCGCGGCTGCATCGGGAACCCCTGGATTTTCAGGCAAGCGCGACAGATGATGGCGGGGGAACCCCCGACGCAACCGACCATCGCGGAGCAACGGCAGGTGCTGCGGGAGCATTTTGAGTTGTCCGCCGCGGTCAACGGCGAGATCGGCGCGGGCCTCCTGATGCGGAAGTTCGGGATCCGCTTCGCGTCGCATCATCCGATGGCGGACGCCGTGCGCGTGCGCTTCATCGCGTGCGAGCGGACGGAGGATTGGGTGCGGGTGCTGGAGGAGTTTTATTCGGAGGAACTGGCGGCGTGCCGCGCCATGTGAAACGATAAACTCGTCCTCGTGCGTGCGTGGATCGAACAACTCTTCGAGTTTCCGGGGTTGGAGGGGATGGGTCACGGGCAGCGCGTCGAGGACGCGAACCTGGGGCTTGGTTGGCTCTATTACGCGCTCGGGCGGATCGTCCGGCCCCGCACGGCGGTGGTGATCGGCTCGTTTCGCGGGTTTGTGCCGCTGGTGCTGGCGCGGGCGCTCGCGGACAACGCCGAGGGGGGATTGGTGCATTTCATCGACCCCTCGATGGTCGACGATTTCTGGAATGACCCGGCAATGGTGCGCGAACACTTCGCCTCGTTCGGCGTGACGAACGTGCGCCACTATCTGATGACGACGCAGGAGTTCGCGGAGTCTCCCGCGATGGCGGGCGTCGATGAGATCGGCCTACTCTTTGTCGATGGGTTCCACACGGAAGAGCAGGCGGCGTTCGATCACGCCCTCTTCGCTCCGCGGATGACCGACGACGGTATCGCGCTCTTCCACGACAGCATCCGGGACCATGAATCCGATATCTACGGCAAGGATCGCACCTACCGTCACACGGTGATGCGGTACATGGACCGCTTGAAGCGCGACCCGGCGTACCAAGTCATGGACTTCCCGATGGCTTCCGGGGTGACGCTCGTGCGCCGGGCGTCATCGCGAGAGGGCGGGCGCTGATGCACCGCGTCGTGAGGCTCACCGGCCCGTGGCGGCCGCGGATACTCATCCTGCGGCACGCGACGCACCAGAGGAACTTCTTCGCGCACGTTCTTGGCTGGATGGAGCACTATGTGCCCGATGTGCTGGCGATGTTCCTGTTTGAGGACCTTCCGTGCCGACGCGACTCCTGGGGCGAAGTCGTCGCGCATCACGCATGGCTGCAAGACCCTGTCAGGGAATGGTCGCCGGAAGCGAATGAGCAGGCGCAGTGGGTGTGCTCCGTGTGCGATCGACTCGGCATCCCCGTGATCAACCGCGTGGAACGGCTGGACAACGCGGGGAAGGTCGCGGCGGCGCGGACGCTCGCGGCCCTGGGGGTACGCACGCCGAGGATGCATCACATCAATGATCCCGAAGAGTTCCGCGAGACGTTCATGGGGCTTGAACCGCCGCTCTTTGTGCGCGAGGACCTCGGACACCAGGGAGCGATGCACCGCGCGGACACCCCGGCCGCGGTGCGGGCGATCGACCTGTCCCGGTTCAAACCCCCCGTGGTGTCGGAGTTCATCGATGTGAGCGCGGCGAGCGATGGGCTCTACCGGAAGTATCGGTGCTTCATCGCCGGCGATCATGCGGTGAGCCAGCACCTGCAGGTGTCGGCGACGTGGATCACTCGAGGGACGGCCCGCATACAGGTCGAGAAGACCAAGCAGGAAGAACTCGCGTACATCGGCGCGCCCGATCCGAACGAGGCGTTATTTCAGCGTGCGCGCCGGGCGCTGGGGCTCGACCTCGTTGGTTTTGATTATGGCTACGACCGCGAGGGGCGGATGGTGGTGTGGGAGGCGAATCCGTATCCATACATCAAGTTCGCGGGTGACATCACGACGTATCGGAATGGGGCGCTGCACCGATCGGTGCTGGCGATGGTGCGGATGTATCTGGATGTCGGGGCGGTGCCTTATCCGGCGAGCGTGCGGCGGTTGATTGAGAAGGAGCCGTGGTCGTGATGCACGATCACACGAGCAGCGTCGCGGGGGCTTCGAGGAGTTCCCTCACGGTCTTCAAGTACGCCGCGGCCATGGTGCCGTCGATGACGCGGTGGTCGCTCGAAATGGTCATCTGCATCTCGTGGCCGACGACGATCTGTCCGTTGCGGACGACCGGCTTCTCGACCGCCGCGCCGACGGCGAGGATGGCGGAGTTGGGCGGGTTGATGATGGCGGTGAAGTGCTCGACGCCGAACATGCCGAGGTTGGAGATGGTGAAGGTGGAGCCGTCCATCTCGTCGATGGAGAGGCCGCGGGTGCGGGCTTTTTCCGCGAGTGCTTTGGTGTCGGACGAAATCTGACGGAGCCCCATGCGGTCGGCATCTTTGAGTGAAGCGACGACGAGGCCGCCGCCGCGCTCGATCGGGAGTGAGATCGCTACGCCGACGTTCACGCGGTCGTGGAGGTTGATGCTGGCGTTGTCGGTTCCCCAGGAGGCGTTGACATAGGGGTGCTGGTGCATCGCGAGGGCGCAGGCGCGGACGAGGAAGTCGTTGACGCTGAGTTTGACGCCTTGCGAGGCGAGTTGCTCGTTGAGTTGTTGGCGGAGGGATAGGAGCGGGTCCATGTTGGCCGCGACGGTGACCTGGTAGTGCGGGATGGTGGTCTTGCTGAGGACGAGTCGCGCGGCGATGGTGCGGCGCATGTTCGAGAGGGGCTGCGTCTCGCGCTTGAGTCCGGGGCCGAAGGAGGGGAGGGGCGCGGGGGCGACGGGAGTGGAAACGTGCGCGGCGGCGCTGGCTGCGGTAGGCGAAGGCGTCCTGGTCGGTGCGGCTGATCTGGTGTTCGGTGGCGACGTTCTCGGCGGTCTGGCCCATCGGGTCGACGCC
>JAGVLZ010000266.1 GCA_020054055.1 Phycisphaerales bacterium | reverse complement strand
CCAACCGCATTGTCCCCGAATACTTCGTCATCCGCGACGCCGCGACACTCGGCCCGGTCGCCGCCGCCTCCGCCCGAGCCCTCGTCGCCGCAAAAGTGGGGGACGTCCGCCTGATCGACAACGCCCCCTGGCCGGGCTTTGCGTTGAGATGATTTCCCACCTTCGCCCGTGAAACGGGCAAGTGTCCACGCCCGAAGGGCGCACGATCATTGCGAGGGGCGCGGCCGCGCAGCGGCAAGCCCCTCGATACCGACCAGATTAATCACCGCCCCTTGGGCGGACGAGATCCGCCGCCTTCCGCATGATCGCCAGAATGGAGCGGACCGGGATCGAACCGGCAACCCCTAGCTTGCAAAGCTAGTGCTCTCCCAATTGAGCTACCGCCCCTGCGGGCAGAATCTTAGCAGGGGTTGCATCCGGGCTCCTCTCGCCTTCGTATGTCAATCAGGTCGCGCGCCGCTTGCCCGGGCTGCATGATGAGGCATGGTGTGATGGGGTATTCGAGCGACCCACCGAACGTCTGGCCGAATCCTGAACATTCGAGCGAAGCAGAAGGAGACTCTGCGTTGAAGATCTCATCCTCTCGTGAAGTGTGGTGCCGCCGGTATTGCACGGATTGGAGCGTCGGGGTGCTGTCGGTGGCGCTCGCGGCAGGGTCGGCCTGCGCGGGGCCTCCGAACTGCCCAGAAGCAGGGATGGTGCTCAACGAATCCGCGATCTCCGACACCCTCGGCGGATTCAACGGTGCGCTGGATGACGATGATGGGTTCGGCATCAGCGTCGCCGCTCTGGGCGACGTCGATGGCGACGGTGTTGCGGACATTGCTACTGGAGCAATTCAGGACGACGATGGAGGGACGGATCGTGGTGCGATCTGGATTCTTTTCATGAACGCGGACGGTACGGTGAGGGACCACAATAAAATCTCCAGCGCAGCCGGCGGTTTCACCGGCGCGTTGAGCAACCGCGACTATTTCGGTATCAGCGTTGCAAGCATTGGTGATCTCGACGTGGATGGTGTCCCCGATCTCGCCGCAGGAGCGTTCTTCGACGACGATGGCGGGGTGGACCGTGGCGCGGTCTGGATTCTATTCCTGAACACGGACGGCACCGTGAAGGCCCATCAGAAGATTTCCAATCCCACCGGAGGCTTCAGCGGCGCCCTAGACGACAACGACCGCTTCGGCATCGACATCTCGACATTGGGCGACTTGGATGGTGACACCATCTCCGAACTCGCGGTCGGCGCCTACAACGACGACGACGGCGGGTTGAACCGTGGTGCAGTCTGGATCCTCTTCATGAACCGAGACGGCACCGTGAAGACTGAGCAAAAAATCTCCGAAACGGAGGGAGGCTTTGTTGGCGCGTTGGATGACTACGATTTCTTCGGCGTGAGCGTCGCGGGCGTCGGGGACCTCGATCAAGATGGCCGTCCCGACCTCGCAGTCGGCGCGGTCTGGGACGACGATGGCGGGCCAAATCGAGGGGCGGTCTGGGTTCTGTTTATGAACGCCGATGGCACGGTACGGGCGGAGCAGAAAATCTCCGGCACCGAAGGTGGCTTCAGCGGTGTGCTGCACGATGGTGACTACTTTGGCGGCAGCGTCGACAGAGTGGGGGATCTCGATGGCGACGGTGTCACCGACATCATCACCGGCGCACACAACGATGACGATGGAGGAACCTTCCCAAGCGACCAGCGTGGTGCAGTCTGGGTTCTCTTCATGAACTCCGATGGCACGGTGAGGGACGAGCAGAAGATCTCCGATACAGCCGGCGGCTTTAATGGTGTGCTTGACAACGGCGACTACTTCGGAGTCAGCGTCACCTCGATCGGTGATCTTGACGCCGACGGTCGCAGCGACATAGCAGTTGGCGCGTACTTAGACGACGATGGCGGTCCAAATCGCGGCGCAATCTGGATCCTCTCCCTCGACGGCTGCCCTGTGATCCCGCCATGCTGCCCCGGTAATGCCGACGGCCTCGGCACGGTCAACTTCGCCGACATCACCAGCGTCCTCACCCACTTCGGCTCGGTCGGAACCCACGGCCAGCAGAATCCCGGTGATGCGGACTGCGACGGCGTGGTCAACTTTGCCGATGTGACCTCGGTCCTGACCTTCTTCAACTCGGCGTGCAGGTGAACGGTCGGCCGTCTCGGCAATTTGTTGCGCGCATCGACTCCTTCCGCGCGCTCATTTCGCGTCACTGTGCGAATCACCCCTTGCCCAACCGCGATTCATTCGTACAGTTCCACAGCCCGAGAAGAGAACCACAAGGGCCCCCGCGAATGCCAACGCGCAACCCGAACAACCGAACCCACGGCTATCCCCGCGCGCCCACCCCCCCGACACTCAAATCTCTTCTCCGATTGCCGATTGCCGATTGCCGACTTCCGATTCCCTATTTCCCGACTCCAGCGATCAAATCCGATCCAAAGGGCGCAGAAGCGCGCAAAGGCGCGCAAAACCGAGCAAGTCCGAACAATCCCGCGCAAGACCAAACCCCCGCCGCACGCTCCAATCGCCACTTTCGCGCGCAAACCAGGTCACTACCAAAATCAACCAGCGTTCCGCCGCACCATCACCGCCGTCATGTCGTCCGCCTGCGGCTCATCCCCCACATGCGCCCGCACCGCCGCGTCGAGCCGCGACAGCAACTCGTCCGTCGACAAATGGTTGTTCAGCGCGAGGAATGACCGCACGCGCCCCTCGCCGAACATCTCGCCCGCCCGATTCCTCGCTTCCACAAAGCCATCGGTCACGAGCAGGAGCGAATCGCCCGGTTCGAGCCGCAGCGCCCGGGGCTCTTCAAACGTGAACCCCGAGACCACCCCCAGCGGCGGGCCGTCGCCCCCGAACGATTCGACCGAACCATCCGCACGCCGCAGCACCGTCGGCCCGTGTCCCGCGGAAAGGAGCTCAAGTTCGCCCGTCAACGGGTTCAGGATCGCGTACGCGCAGGTGACGAATCGCCCGTCGTCGATGTCGTCCGCCAGCAGGGTGTTCAGCCGCCCGAGGCCGACGCTCAGGCTCGCTTCATCCGGGATCGTCGCCCGCGCATACGCCCGGCACACGGCCATGATCAGCGCGGGACCGATGCCGTGACCCGTCACGTCCGCGATCGCCACCGCGATGCGCCCATCGGGCCGGATGATCCAGTCGAAGTAGTCGCCCCCCGTCTGGTTCGCGGGGCGGTTCCATCCCGAGACCTCGTATCCCGCGACTTCGAGCCTTCCCCGCGGCATGAGCCGTTGCTGGATCTGCTTGGCGATCGCCAGTTCACCGTTCACCTGCGCGAGTTCCGCGCGCGTGTCCGCTTCGCGCAGCCCTGCAACGACGTGCCGACGCAGTTCGCGCGCGACCAGCGCCGCGACGGACCACGCGATCAGGATGATGACCGGGTACATCGCGAGCAACGGGAGCAGATCCTCCTTCAGTTTCGTCGTCGAAGCGCTCATCGCCAGCGCGATGAGCGCGAAGTCCTGCCCCGCGCAGAGCACCCCGCCGATGATGCAGAGCCTCGGCCTGAGCCTCAGCACCCCCGCCACCGCGAACACGAAGTACAGAAGAATCGAGGGGGAGCGCACCGCGTCGAGCGGGTCGATCGCGGTGACCTTCTCCATCATGACCACGGCGATCGTCGGGAGCGCCGACTCGACCGCCACGCTCCCCATCCAGAAGCGTTCGGGAAGCAGACGATTCTCGCTCAGCGCCCGCTCGACGATCCGACGCATCGCGATCGCGTACGACCCCGCGATCATGCCGACGAGGATCGTCCCCGCGATCGACGCAAAGGACCGCGGGGCGAATCCGAACACCTGGCGCATCACCGCGAAGGTGAACAGGACCAGAATGACGCCCGCAAGAATCTGCGCGCGCCGCGCCTCCGAGCGCTGCAACTCGAACGACAGCCCCGCTTCCGTGCTGATCGGCCCGCTGGTCCGCGATGGCATGGGTGCATCCTACGTTTCCACGCGGGATCATTGGGAACTCCGGCCCGGGGATTGCGCAAGAAACAACCCGCGGTGCCGGGAGGCGCCCGCGGGTCGGGAGTCAGCGGATGATCCTCGAAGGCCGTTCAGCCGCGCCGCCGGGCCGCGACGATCAAGAGCGAGAGGCAGCCCAGCGCGATGCAGCCCGGCGTCGGGATCTGCTTGACGGTGCCGTTGCGGTACCGCCCGCCGGCGAACGGATCGCCGTAGTCGAGCAGTTTGTTGACGAAGTAGAGCGTCCCGCCGCCGAGGTCGAGGATGCTTCCCTGCTCGATGCCGAAGTTCTTGACGTAGAGAACTTCGCGGAGCGGGTCATCCTGCGCGTGTGGGTCGTTCTTCTCGAAGGCGTCGAGGAGACCGACCTCCGAGTTGTTCTTCAGGCTCATGGAGTCAAGCGCGAACCGAGAGAGAAACGCCCCGTCGGCGTACCCCGCCGCCCCCTTGTCGAGCGAGGCGGACTCAAAGGTCGCGTTGTTGCCGCCCGCGGGCTTCGCGGCGTCAAAGACGACGCTCATCGCACGAAGGTCGAGGGCCTCGAGGTCGGCGCTCTTGGCTTCCATCTTGAAAGCGGTCGCTTTCGTGATGGTCAGCGTGTGCTCGCCCTTGATGACGCCCTTGTCCGTGAAGTCAACATCCTCCATCTTCCACTCGGCCTTCTTGGTGCCCGACGTGAACTCGATCACGCCGCCTGCGTCGTTCGTGAACGAACGGCGCGCCGGGATTTGCGTGTACACGGGCGGCGGCGGAGGAGTGCCGGGCGGCGCGTTGGGGTCTCGCGGGGGGAAGAAGAGCGTGCCGTCGCCGGGCACTTCGATGCCTTTCTTGAAAGTGAGCAAGGCCGCGTCGGCGTTGTCGGCGCCCACCTTGATCGTGCCGCGGTTCGAGCCTTGCCCGCTCAGGGTCACTTTCCCGCCCGGCTGGATCTCGAGGGTCGCCTTCTGACTGTTCGTGAATGTCTCGGCGTCTTCCCCTCCCGCGAGCACGGTCTTCTGCGCGGTCAGGGAGCCGGTCTTCTTGACCTGGAACGTGGAGCCGCCGTTCTGCCAACCGTAGTTGACCAGTCCGCCCGTGGTCATGGTTCCCGCGAGTTCAACCGACGAGGTGTAAAGGGTGGAGCCCGCGACACCGCCGTTCTCGAAGGGTCGGGACGCCTTGAACTCGCCGCCCGAGTTCACCTTCACCGATCCTTTGAGGTTCGAGAATCGGTTGCACTCGAACGAGCCGCCGTCCTCGACAACGATCCTGGCGTCGGCGGCCGTCGCGCTCCCGTTACGCACCCACGAGGACCCGAACACGCCGCTGTTCGGCTGGCTCGTGTCCGGCCCCGTGTTGTCGGCGACGACCTTGCCGCCGGACCCGACCGTGACGATCCCCTTGCCGTCATTGGAGAAGACCTCCGGCGAGTCCCCGCCGGTGTAGGACCGCCTCGTCTTGGCGCCGAGCGTGAGTTTGGCATTGGTCTTGATGGTGAGGTCGCCCGACGAGGCGAAGAAATCGGCGTCCACCTTCGCGGGCTTGCCCTCGGCCCCTTCGACCTTGAAGACGCCCTTGACCGTGTCGGTCCCATCATTCGTGATGCGGGTTCTCGCCTCGCCGGCCGCGGACATCGCGGTCGTCAGCGTGGCGCCGGGGCCGACGGAGATGGTCGCGCCCGGCCCGTTCCACAGCACGTCGTTGATGTTCGCCAGGTAGTGATTCCCGTCGTTATCGGCGAGGCTCGGCACATCCCTGCCGATCTCCGCCGTTGCCTGGTCCTTCAGCGTGATCGTCCCCCGATTCTCGATGGCGTGGCGGATGTCGATTTTGCCCTTCGAGTCGCCCCCGACCTCGATGACCCCGCCGTTGAGCGCGCCGGTTCGCCCGGTCACCCTGAGCGCCTTGTCGTTCGTGACTTTGATGGTCACGTCGGTGAGCAGCCCCTCAAGGTCCGCGGTCGATGCGTTCTTGATCTCGATGGTGTGCCCGGCCTTGTCGTCACCCTTGGTCGGGTCGATGACGGCGACATCGTTGTTCTTCGGCGCCTTTTTCTCCGAGGCGGTCGTGCCGCGCTTCCAGATGCCGCTGTCCCCCTCGGATTCCCACTGATACGGTTCGGCCGCCCCGGCCGCGCCGATGTACCTGTTGAGGCGCCCGACCTCCGATCCCGCATCGCCGACCCCGTCGCCTCGGAGGAACTGAGCGTTGGCATTGACGCGCATGTCCACCGACGCGGTCAGGTTGCTGTCCGACGGGGTCTCGCCGTCGTGAATCGAGTACGAGTGGACGCCGATGATCTTGCCGTCGGGGTTGAAGGTCGGCCCGCCGGAGTCGCCGGGTTGGATGTACCCGAAGTTAGCCTGCTTCTGCCAGGTGATGGTCTCCGCGCCGAGGTCCGCGGCGACCTTCAACTTGACGGGCGCTTTCTTGGCGAACTTCTGGTCGAAGTTGTTGGCGAAGCCGGCGATGGTCGCCCCGCCTCCTTCGCCGGGATAGTCGGCGTCGGCGAGGCCGAGCGTCCCGGTGCCGAAGTCGGCCGCGTCCGGCCCGTTCAGGAGAAGCAGCAGGCCGACATCTTTGATCGTGGGGCCGTACGACGAACCGTCCGCCTGTCCCGCGAACGTCGGATGCTGGACCCCCAGCCCGAAGATGATCTTGTCGTTGTTGTCCTTGAATCGCTCGAATCGTTGGCGGATGTAGATTTTTTTGTTGGTGCTTTCGCGAGTCTGGGAGTTCAGGACGTGCCCCGCGGTGAGCACCCAAGGCCGGTACTCGTTGTTGGGCTGGATGAGCGTCCCCGACCCCGCGTTGGAACCCTCCCGCATGATGCGCCCGACGTACTTCCGGTCGTCGTTTCCGACATTGTCCCCGCCGACGGCCAGCGCCGACCCGCTCAACCCGCAAAGGATCGCGGCCGCAAGAATGATTCGTGTTTGGACGATGAACATGGTCGTGCCTCCTTGTGTGAAAGGGTCCACATCGGGAGCGACGCCAGGCCCCATGCACTCACGCACCGGGGCTCGACTCCCCAGAGCCCAGTTGCCCCCAGCGGCCCCCTCGCCGACAATCGAACGAACTACGGAGCCTCGACATGACTCAAGCCACCGCGGACATCGGACTGATCGGCCTCGAAGTCATGGGACGCAATCTGATCCTGAACATGGCCGACCACGGGTTCAAGGTCGCGGTCCACAACCGCTCGGCGTCGAAGGTCAAGCCCTTCCTCGACGAGAACCCGCCCGGCGTCCTCGGCCCCGGCGGTGCGCTCATCGGCTTTCATGAGCCGGACGATGAAGCCGAGCGCCTCAAGAAGTTCGTCGCGTCGATCAAGAGGCCGCGTCGCATCGTGCTGCTCGTCAAAGCCGGCGGACCCACCGACGCGACGATCGACAAACTCACGCCCCTCCTCGAACGCGGCGACCTCATCATCGACGGCGGCAACGCGCAGTGGGAAGACACCATCCGCCGCGACAAGGCGCTCTCAGAGAAAGGAATCCTCTTCTGCGGCTCGGGGGTCTCGGGCGGTGAACTCGGCGCGCGCTTCGGCCCGTCGCTCATGCCGGGCGGGAACCCGGCATCGTGGGAAATCCTCAAACCCGTTTGGACCGCCATCGCGGCGAAGGTGGACGCCAAGACCGGCAAGCCGATCGAAGGGGCCGCCCCCGGCAAGCCCGTCAGCGGCGGCGTCCCATGCACCACCTACATCGGCCCCGGTGGCGCGGGCCACTACGTCAAGATGGTCCACAACGGCATCGAGTACGGCGACATGCAACTCATCTGCGAGGCCTACCACTTCATGCGCGATGTCCTTGCGCTGCCCACCGATCAGATGGCCAAAATCTTCGCGGAGTGGAACACAGGGGATCTCGACTCATTCCTCATCGAGATCACCGCCGACATCATGCGACAGAAGGATTCCGCGACCGGCAAGCCCTTCGTCGATGTCGTCCTCGACGCGGCGGGTCAGAAGGGAACGGGCAAGTGGACCATCGGCAGCGCGCTGGACCTCGGAGTCCCCGCGCCGACCATGGCCGAGGCCGTCTTCGCCCGCAACATGAGCGCGCAGAAAGCCGAGCGCACCGCGGCGGCCAAGGTGCTCAAGGGGCCGCACATGGGGGAGAAATCGCACTCGCTCGGCGCGGGCGAGCACGACTGGGTGGCGTGCGTCCGCGACGCCCTCTACTGCTCGAAGATATGCTCGTACGCGCAGGGCTTCGCGCTCATGCAGGCCGCGAGCAAGGCCAACAACTGGAGCCTGAAACTCGGCGAGATCGCCGCCATCTTCCGCGGCGGCTGCATCATCCGCGCCCGCTTCCTCCAGAAGATCACCGAGGCGTACCAGCAGCGCCCCGACCTGCCGAACCTCCTGCTCGACGGTTACTTCGCGGGGGTCATCGACCGCGCCCAGGGCAACTGGCGCGCCGTCGTCGCCAGGGCTGCCGTGCAGGGTGTCCCCGTGCCCGCCTTCAGTTCCGCGCTCTCGTACTACGACTCCTATCGAAGCGAGCGCCTCCCCGCGAACCTGCTCCAGGCGCAGCGCGATTACTTCGGCGCCCACACTTACGAGCGCACCGACCAGCCCCGCGGCAAGTTCTTCCATCTGGACTGGCCCGAGCCGAAGCGCCCGCAGATCGCGGTGTGAGCCTGCATTCCAGTCCGAAGGACTGATCGTTCGTAGCCGGGGGCGGAGTCCGCGACACCCCCGGAGCGATGCGCACGAACTCCTCTTGCACCCCGTGTGGGTGCTGCTTTTCCAGCGTATCCACGATGCCGTGATTCCCGAATCTCCAATCATTCCAATCCTCTCATGGTCCAGCGAGCGCACGCTGCGCATCGCGCTGGGCGATGCGATTGGTGATGAAGCGCACGCCCGCGTTCGATCGGGCCTCGAAGCGCTGAAGCGGGCGCGCATCCCGGGTGTGATCGATGTCACCCCCGCGTACACGACGCTGCTGGTCGAGTGCGACCCGCTCGTGCCCGACTTCGCGGCGATCGCGTCCGCGGTCGGATCAGCACTGAAGCACGCCGCAGCGGTCGCGGCATCCCCCGCTCGCGAAGTCATCATCCCCGTCTGCTACGACACCGAGTACGCGCCAGACCTCGCCGACGTCGCCGCGATGCACGCGATGACCCCGGAGCGCGTCATCGCGCTCCACAGTGATGCCTCGTACACGGTGCAGTTCGTCGGCTTTGCACCGGGCTTCGGCTACCTCGCGGGGTTGCCCGGCGAACTCGAGACTCCCAGGCTCGATCGACCGCGCCCGCGCGTCCCGCCGGGAAGCGTGGGGATCGCAGGGCTTCAGACCGGCGTCTACCCGCGAGCAACCCCCGGCGGCTGGCGACTCATCGGCCGCACACCGCTCCGCATGTTCGACGCGGAGCGCAAAGAACCGAGCACACTGACGATCGGCGATCGCGTGCGCTTCACCCCGATCTCCCGCGCGGAGTTCGTTTCGCTCGCCTCGGAGCAAGCCTGACATGGCGAGCCTCCGCGTCATCCAACCCGGACTGATGTCCACCGTGCAGGACGTCGGCCGCTCCGGCCACGCTGCGTCGGGAGTGCCGGAATCAGGAGCAGTCGACCGCCTCTCTCTCCGCGCCGGCAATCGCCTGCTCGGCAACCCCGACCGCGCCGCGGCCATCGAGATGACGATCACCGGCGGCGAGTGCGTATTCGACGATGACGCAACCATCGCGCTCACCGGCGCAGCGAT
>JAGVLZ010000405.1 GCA_020054055.1 Phycisphaerales bacterium | reverse complement strand
CGAAGATGTCGCGGTCGCGGCGCCTTGCGAGGCCGGACGGCTCGCGCACCCCGCCGCGAGAAGAATCGCGAGCGGGAGCATCGAAGTTCGGATGACTGCGGCTGTGCGTGGCATGAGGGTCGAGGAACTGTAGGGTGGGCGGCTCGCGGAGCGTTCGACGGATCGCGCCGATGTATACTCAAACCGGCGTCGATCGACCCCGTTGCCCCTTCGGGTTGTCGGCCGGATCAGGCTCTGGCTTTGACGCGTTTGGCGCCGCTCGACTTGACGGTCGGCTTTGGGGTCGTCGGCTCGGGGGCTTCATCGGCTTTGCGCGAGGGCTTGGGTTTTTTCGGCGCGGTGGCGGGGTCGTCGGCCCAGTTCAGGAGCGTGAGGTGGACCTGGATGCCGTCGTCGGCCTTCACATGGCGCTCGAGCACTCCCTCGGCGCGGGCGCAGTCGTAGTCCGGCTCGACAACTCCTCTCGCGACGAGACGATCGAGGAGGTTGTTGTCGACCGGGATGGCGTGCCCTCCCAGGCGGAGGAGGATGACGCGGGCGGAGACGAAGGGGGGCATCCCCTCGAGCGTGTCGAGGTACTTGCGGGCGTCGCGCTTGCTGAGGGCGGCGCACTTGTCGAGGGTGACGGCGAACTCGCGCAGGTAGACCTCGTGGAGCGAGGCCTTGAGGCGCATCGCGCGCTCCTCCGCGAGGGGGTACGTCTTGCCGATGATCGAGATGATCTCCGGGGGGCGGCAGACGCGGAGTTCGTTCACATCGACGACGTGGTTCATGAGGCGTCTGAACGCGGCGTCGGCTTTGGCGATGGGGGCCTCCCACAGGAGGAAGGAATAGATGAGTTCCTCGAGGGGGGTGCGCTGGGGGAGTTCGCCCTCGGGGGCGTACTTCGATTTGAGTGACCTGAGCAGCGCGTTCAGGGCGCGGGCATGATCGATCGTCGCGGTCGTCACGGGGTCGGCTCCTCCGGGGATGGATCGTTGAGGGTGGGGGGCGTCGGATCGGATGAGAGCACGGGCGACTCATTCGCGATTTCGGCGAGCGCGGTGAGCAGAGCCGCTTGCCTCTTCGTGGTCCGATCGACCTTGAAAATGAGACTCGGGAGGCGGTGCATCGAGACGCGGTCGCCCGCGCGGCGGCGGATGTAGGCGGCGGCGTCCTCGAGCGCGTGCATGTAGAGGCTCTCGTTTTTCTCGGGGAGGATCGAGACGCTGATGATCGCCTCCGAGAGTTCGTCGGTGACGCGGATGGCGGTGATGGTCGCCATGCCGATGGCACGGGGATCGGCGAGGCCCTCCTGGATCACGCTCTGAACCGCCTGGTGCAGGATGGAGGCGAGTTGCTCGGTGCGGCGGCTCATGGAGCGTCCTCCGCGGCCCGCAAAGTCTGTTCGGCTTGTTCGGCCATGACGCGATCTTCCTCGGCCCATGCCGCGACGGAATCGGCGTCTTCGGCCTCGCGCCAGTCGAGTTCGCTCTCGTGGATCATCTCGCGCGATACGCGGCCGAGGCGGGCCTCGGGGATCGACCGGAGTTTTTCGACGACGCGGTCCAAGACCTGCGAGGCGTGCGGGGCGGAGTTGGAGACGAGGGAGAGGGCCATGATCGCGGTCTGGTGCTCGTCGAGCGCGCTGACCTCCGCGATGGCGACCATGTGCTCGCGGTGGAGGCGGTCCTTGAGCGATTTCACCACGCGCCGCTTGTCCTTGAGGGAGAGGCTGTGGGGGATGGTGAGTTCGAACTGGAGCACGCCGATGACCATGAAAAAGACATTCACCACAGAGACACAGAGAGCACAGAGGAAGACAAAGAACTGGATTCAAGTCCCTAGACCCTAGACCCTAGACCCTTCCTACAGCGTTCTCCTGACTTCGGTCTTTTTGTAGCACTCGAGGACGTCGCCTTCCTTGATGTCGTCGTAGCCGACGATCTTCATGCCGCACTCCATGTTGGCCTTGACTTCCTTGGCGTCGTCCTTGAAACGTTTGAGTTGCTCGAGGACGCGGTCGTTCTCGATGACGATGCCGTCGCGTGTGACGCGGATGAGGGCGTTGCGTTCGATGACGCCGTCGGTGACGTAGCAGCCCGCGATGGTGCCGACCTTGGAGACCTTGAAGACCTGGCGCACGTCGGCGTGGCCGATGACCTCGAGTTTGATCTCGGGTTCGAGCATGCCCTCTGCGGCCTTCTTGACCTCGTCGATGATGTCGTAGATGACCTGGTATGAGCGGATCTCGACGTGCTTGGCCTCGGCGGCCTGTCGGGCCTTGGCGTTGGCGATGACATTGAAGCCCATGATGACCGCGCCGGACGCGGCGGCGAGGTTGACATCGCTCTCGGTGATCCCGCCGGCGGCGGCGTAGAGGACGCGGACCTTGACCTCGCCCGTCGAGACCTTCTCGACCGCGTTCTTGATGACGTCGACCGAACCCTGCACGTCGGCCTTGATGACGAGCAGGAGTTCGGAGATCTCCTTCTCCTTCATCGCGGCGAACATGGTGTCGAGGGTGAGTTTGGGAGTGGCGAGTTCGCGCTGGCGCTCGTCCATCTGTCGATGCTCGGCGGCCTCCTGCGCCTTGCGGAGGCTGTCGACCACGAAGAAGCGGTCTCCCGCGTCGGGGAGGACATCGAGCCCGCTGATGAGGACGGGGGTGGAGGGGCCGGCCTTCTGGATGCGTTTGCCTTTGTCGTCGGTGATGTCGCGGATGCGGCCGTGGGAGCGGCCTGCGACGATGATGGTGCCGACTTCGAGTTCGCCGTTCTGGACGAGGATCTGGGCGGTGGCGCCGCGCCCCTCTTCCATCTTTGCTTCGATGACCGTGCCGCGGGCGGCGCCCTTGTAGTCCGACTTGAGTTCGAGCAACTGCGCCTGGAGGTCGAGGGTGGTGAGGAGCGTATCGATGCCCAGCCCCGTGATGGCGCTGGTGCGGACGACTTCGGTCTGGCCTCCCCACTCGACGGGCGAGAGGTTGTTCTCGGCGAGTTTGCCGAAGACCTGCTGGATCTGCGAATCGGTGATGCCCGGGACGTCGATCTTGTTGAGGGCGACGACGACGGGGACCTTGGCGGCCTGGGCGTGCTTGATGGATTCGATGGTCTGCGGCATGACGCCGTCGACCGCGGAGACGACGAGCACGACGATGTCGGTCATGTTCGCGCCGCGCGCGCGCATCTCGGAGAAGGCCTCGTGGCCCGGGGTATCGAGGAAGGTGATGATCTTCTCTTCGCCCTCGACGGTGACGCCGGCGCGGAAGGCGCGGGTGGACTGGGTGATGCCGCCCGCTTCGCCCGCGGCGATCTTGGTGTTGCGGATCTTGTCGAGGAGGCTTGTTTTGCCGTGGTCGACGTGTCCCAGGATGGTGACGACGGGGGGGCGCGGACGGAGGTCGATGGCCTGGCGCGAGGCGAACTGCTCGATGACGGCGGCCTCGGCGGTCTGGGCTTCCACAACCTCGAGTTCGATGTTGTAGTCGATCATGATCTCCTGCGCCTGCTCGATGTCGATGCCCGAGTTCGGCGTGGCGATGATCCCCTTGAGGAAGAGTTTCTTGACGACCTCGGCCGACTTGACGCCGGTGGCGGCGGAGAGGTCCTTGATCGTGAAGGGGGCGGTGATGGCGACCTTGCCGCCGACCTGTGCGAGCGAGGCGGAGTGGCCCTTGTGGGTCTGGTCCTTGATCTTCTGGTCGCGGCGG
>JAGVLZ010000207.1 GCA_020054055.1 Phycisphaerales bacterium | reverse complement strand
GGCTCTTGGGGATTCGATAGCCCGCGACCTTCACGAAATCGCGGAGTTGCTCCATGTTCCCCGGCACCGGCTCGGGGTGCGTGCGGCGCAGCAGCGGCACGTTCAGGTCCTCGAAGAGTCTCGCTACCGACTCGTTCGCTTCCACCATGAACATTTCGATCAGCGTGTGCGTGTACGCGTTGTCCTCGGGGACCGCGTCGATCACGCGCCCATTCTCGTCGTAGACCAGTTCGACATCCGGGAGTTCGAGATGGATCATCCCCTGCTTGCGACGCCGATCGCGGATCGTCCGGCTGAGATGGTCCATCTGCTTCAGCGTCTTGATGAGTTCATCGGTGTAGCGCGGCTCGGTCTTGGCGTGGGCCTTGGCCTCCTCGGGCTTGTCGTCGATGAGCGCCTGGGCCTCGAGATAGGTCAGCCGCTTGGTGCTCTTGATGAGTCCAGCGCGGAAATGACCGCCCTTCACGCGCCCCTCCGCGTCGTAGTCGATGTACGCACTCTTCACATACCTCGGCACACCCTCCTGGAGCGAGCAGATGCCGTTGGAGAGGACCTCGGGGAGCATCGGGATGACGAGGCGCGGCAGATAGCAGGAATTCCCGCGGTCCTTCGCTTCTTCATCCAGCGGAGAGCCGCCCGCGATGAAGTGCGAAACATCCGCGATGTGGATGCCGAGGCGCCACTGCGCCCCCTTGTGCTCGGCGGCGTTCAGGCGTTCGAGGCTGATGGCGTCGTCGTAGTCCTTCGCGTCGGGCGGGTCGATGGTGATGATGTACTCGTCGCGCAGGTCGGTGCGGGCGGCGGGATCGAGTTCGCGCCCCCTCTCGAGTTCGCGCTGATCGGTATCGAAGAGTGCGGTCTCTTCGCGGGCCTGCCCGATGCATTCATCCGGGAACTCGCCGGGGAGGCCGAAGGCTTCGATGACGGCCTGCGTCTCGACGTCCGGTCGGCCGGCCTCGCCCAGCACGCGCGTGATGACTCCTTCGCCCAGCGTGCTCCCCTCGGGATACATCGTGATCTCGAAGACCACCTTGTCGCCGGGCTTTGCGTTCTTGCTTGTCGCATCGCGGACAACCACCGGCGTGGTGATCGCCTTCCCGTCGGGGTAGACGAGCCACTGGCCGCCTTGCTTCTGGATCGTGCCGGCGTACGATGAGCGTTTGCGTTCGAGGATCTCGACGATGCGGCCGACGTAGGGGCTTTTCCCTTCGCCGCCGCGACGGCCGTGGATCACGTCGGCGCGGACGATGTCGCCGCTCATGGCGTCCATCGTCGATCCTTGGGGGACGAAGAGGTCGCCGTGGGCGATGGGGTCGCGGGGGATGATGAAGCCGAAGCCCTTCTGGTTTTTGCGGAAGGAGCCGACCATCGACTTGCCGATGGGGGGCAGGTTGACGAGTTGGTCATCGCCCCAGACCACCTGGCCGGCGGCCGCGAGTTCTTTGATCGCTTCGACGAAGGCGGGGAAGTCCTCCATCGGGACGCCGAGGTCGGCGGCGAGTGTGCGTGCCTCGGCGGGCTCGTAGGTGGCGTGGGAGAGGTGGGTGACGAGTCGTTTTTTGTAGCGGGAGGAAGTCATGTTGCTGGGGGAGAGGATACCCGGTCGTGTGGTGTTGGAATGATGGGGTTTGAGCGCGAAATCGGCGATTGGAGCGTGTGGGAGGGGATGGAGTGCGGCTTGCGGCTTGCTGCCTGCGGGGCGTTTTGCGCGGTTGTGCGCGCTTTGGTGCGCTGGTTCTGCGTCGGATTTGCACCGCAGAGACGCAGAGGACGCAGAGAGGAGGGTGGGGTTGGGGAGAGGGTGTGGCGCGGGCCGCGGGGTTGGGGGCGGCCGGGGCGCGGGGTGGTTGGGTGCTCGTAGAGGATGGGGCGAGGCGCGTGGACGTGGTCCTTGTGCTGGCGCTCCCGTGCGGGGAATGATAGGCGCGCTGTTTTGGTGGGGCAAGGGGAGTTTTGGTAGTGGCGGGAGATGAGCGCACATGAATGGATGTGCGCGTGGATTTTTCCGGATGAGTCAGTCAGCCCATCACGGACAGGCCAATCCCCAGTTCTCAAGCACCTTCGTGATATCGGCAAAGTTCACGGACCCGTCGCGATTGGCGTCTCCAAGCCCGCTTCCCGGGTAGGTCGCTGACCAGTTCTCGAGAACCTTCGTGATGTCCGCAAACTCGACGAGTGTATCGCCGTTCGCATCGCCGCACGCCGGAGGCGTGGTCAACGAACGCAACCCCGGCTGAGCCGTTTCGTCGCCCAGCGGGTTCGTCGAAACAACCTTCCAGTGGTACGTCGTCTGGGCACGGAGCGCCAGCGCTGGAACAACGACGCTTACACCCTGAATCCCGGTCTGCTCGTAGACGATCGTCGCAAGCTCGGGATCAGGCGCAATGCGAACCGTGTAGGTCCGCGCCTCCGGCGACACCATCCACGCCAACGTCGGGCGGAAGGTCGGCACCGCTGCCCCATCTTCAGGCGAGAGCAGCGCAAACGTGCCCGGCAGGAACCCGCCAAAACCCGTCCGGATGTTGCTCACCTCGGCCCGCGACACCCCCGTCCCGAATGCATCGAGGCGGAAGCCGATGATAAGCGTCCCCGGCGCGGCCTCCTCGGGCAACTCGAAGATAAATTCCTCACTTCCCGCCCCCGGGAGGCTGAACCGCTCGTCGCCGGAGAGGCGCTCGTCGCCCTGGTAGATCGAGAGCACTCCTTCGGATTGCCCGGGACTGGTGAATTGGGCGTCGTACCGCACGAAGTTGACCGGCTCGGTTATGACGACTGACGCGTAAGCCCATGCCGTGTTGCCATCTGGGCCGTAAGAAGCACCCGGCTCCGCTTCGAGGACGAAAACGCCGGGCTCAATCTGCACACCCCCGGCGCTCGTGACTGCTGTGAACAGCGCGAAGTCGATCGGGTCGTCGAGGCGCGTTGCCATCACGAGTTCGTCGGGCGCGCCGCGCTCGGGGGCCTCCCGCGCGCTGCAGATCAACCTCACGGGCGACTGACCGGGCGGGTACGTCTGCGTCAGCGTCGCGAACGGCCAAGATTGCATTCCGCTCGCGTACCGTTCGGCGCTCAGTGGCCAGCCATAGCCGCCAGCGCAGGAGAGGGAGGGCATGGACATGCCGGTGCAGGTCAGTTGTGGAGTCGCCCCCGTCAGCGTCCATCTGTAGAACTCGTGGGGCCAGCCATGGGAAGACAAATAGTAGCCTGGCAGAGGAAAAGCAACGAATTCTTTGCACGGATCAAAGCGTGTCACGTCGACATTGTGTGCGTTGGGCAGAGTGAGATCCGTCAAGCCAGCTGTGGCGTCGTCCACCGCAAAGTAGTGATCCGACCAGTCGGTGTTCAAGCCGTATGAACTCGCGTGCTGCATTGCTGCTCCTGCATACGCGTCAAGAAAGGTGCTGTGAATTCGCGTGGCGTTGCCACGGGCGGCTTTGACGCGCTGCGCAGCCTTGCCAATCAGCGCCGACCCGGCGCTATGCGAGATGAAGTGGATATGTTCGAGCGACTGGCTCACTGCGGCTCGGGCAAGCAGCGTGCCTTGGCAGTTGCCGTGCTCAATCGCTCTGTTGATCGCCCAGTTGTTGGGCAACGAATAGAAGGATGAATCCTGCGTCCAGTTGTACAGGATGACCTGCCACTGGGCGGGGTCCGAGACTTCCTGTTGGATCCACTCCTCAATGCTTGCCGCGAGCGGGCCCCAAATGGCGTCGAAGTCGGACATGTCGGTGCAGCAGCCGTGCGTGATGAAGACGATCTTGTTCACGCCGGAGGTGATCGTCAGCGGCTGGCAGTTAGGCTGCATGTACGTCTGCCCGGGCTCACGATCGTGGACGAAGATGTCCCATCCGTTCGTATCCCCCGGGACGAGATTGGACGCCACACTGTAAAACGGCACGGAACGCCCATCCGAGGAGATGGAGTTGGAGGTCCCACTGCTGCCATTCGTCTGCGCGCCGGAGGAACTAACACTGACGCGCGTCGTCTGCCCCGCTTGCCTGTCGTGAACGAAAGCGTCCTCGAAGCCATTCGTGTCGCCGACGACGAGGTTGGAGGCCTCACTGAAGAACGCCACGGAACGCCCATCCGCGGAGATCGCTGTACAGTAACTGTGACTATTTCCCTGCGCGCCGGACGATGATACACCGACGCGCGTCGTCTGCCCCGTCTGCCTGTCGTGAACGAAGGCGTCCTGAAATCCATTCGTGTCGCCGACGACGAGGTTGGAGGCCTCACTATTGAATGCTACGAAGCGCCCGTCTGCGGAGATGGAGGTGGGGTTCCAACTGTCGCCATTCGACTGCGCGCCCGAGGAGGCGATACTGATCCGCGTCGTCTGCCCCGTCTGCCTGTCGTGGACGAAGGCGTCATATAATCCGTTCGTGTCGCCGCCGACGAGGTTGGAGGCCCCACCGTTAAAGGCCACGAATCGCCCGTCGGCGGAAATGGAGGGGAACCAACTGGGGCCGTTCCCCTGCGTGCCGGAGGATGAAACGCTGACGCGCGTCGTCTGGTCTGTCTGCCTGTCGTGAACGAAGATGTCTAGAGCGCCATTCGTGTCGCCCGGAACGAGGTTGGAGGCGTAACTCATGAATCCCACAAAGCGCCCATCATCGGAGAGGCAGACCTGAAACCAACTGTCGCCGTTCCCCTGCGCCCCGGAACTGGAGACGCTGACGCGCGTTGTCTCGCCCGTCTGTCTGTCGTGGACGAAGATGTCTTGAGCGCCGTTCGTGTCCCCTGGAACGAGGTTGGACGCCCAACTCCGGAACGCCACGAAGCGCCCGTCCGCAGAGAGTGGTCCCGAGTAACTGCTGTTGTTCCCAGGTGAGCCCAAGGAAGAGACGCTCACGCGCGTCGTTTGGCCCGTGTCCCGATCGTGAACAAAGACATCTAGCCCGTTCGTGTCGCCAAGGACGAGGTTGGAGGACGTCGACTCGAACGCCACGAAGCGCCCGGTCGCGGAAATGAAGGGGAATAAGCTTCCGCCCTCGTTGCCCTGCATCCCGCCCGTGGAAACGCTGACGCGCGTGGTCGTTTGTGCCTCGGCGCCAGCCGGAATCACACACATTGACAGCACCGCGATCAAGACGATTAACCATCCGCGCATGGCTATACCCCTTCCGTCACCCCCGACCTGTGAAGCATGGCGCGCGGAGCGGGGTGATGCAAGGACAATCCGTGAGGCGGCGGAGAATTGTTCGCGGCGGGTGCTTGGGGTGTCCCTCCCCCCCGGCTCCCCCGGAATCGCCGGACCCCCTCCCACCCCCGGAAAGGCAGGGGGAGTCAAGGCAGGGACACGGGTTGGAAAGCCCGTGCCGCGGCCGAGGGCACCCCCCTCAGAGACTCAGAAGGAGGAGGTCTGGCGGGCGCGCGGTCCACGGGGTCCGTGACGCGCAGAGCCGCGTCGCTCCACCCGTGGCTACCACCCTGCGTCCCTCCGGGACTGAAAGGCACATGCTTTTCAGGGCAGAAGCGTGCCATGTGAAGGGAGCACCTTGTGCCGCTTGCAACTGTTGTCCCTCCCCCTTACCCCCTCCCAAGGGGAGGGGGGTCAAGGCATATTCCCTACTTCCGGCGCCTGCATCGCTCGATCGCGGCGTCCACCAGCGACCGGTCGATCCGGTAGTCGGCGGGGAGTCGAGCGATGACATCGGCGAAGTTGATCAGTCCGCGCTCGTCGGCGCGTTCCAGGACTCCGAGCAGGCCGATGACCGAGAGGCCCCGCAACGAGGCGGCCCGGCGGCCGTCGCCGTCGTCG
>JAGVLZ010000111.1 GCA_020054055.1 Phycisphaerales bacterium | reverse complement strand
GAAACGTCGGGGCGTAAAGCCCCTCCCACCAATCTACCGGGCCAGTCCGAGCGCGAGCAAGACCGCGCCGGCGGTGGCCAAGCTGGCCTGGCTCGGCGGGCCGTGGCGATCCAGCACGACGTCAGCCTCGGAAGAAGGAGGCACCACGGATTGAACGGATGACACGGATCAATCCTCGCGTGCGTCGGGGCTCGTTTCGCCATCCGCGTGATCCGTGCAATCCGTGGTCAAAACTGCACTGAAGCGCGGCGCAGACCCGACTTTGCATTCAAGAGTCCAGACGTGACGTCTTTCGCTTTCGCTCGGCTCGCCAGTTCTGCGCTGTTCGTCGCGCTCTCCCGCCGATCACGCGCCCAACACAGAAACTCTCGTGGCGGCGGCCTTCAATCGTTCCCGGGCTTGTTCAACCGGCGTCACGATTTGCGCTCCGGCGATCAGAACGCTCGGGAGTTAGGCATCTTTTTTGAAACTCTCAATGCGCGCTTTCGCTGCATCCAATGCGCCTTCTGGCCAAACGTCGACTTTGCTGTCGTCGGCCATATACATATCCGCGAAGTTTTGCGCAAAATGCCGATCGCCATCCGCCGACTGTGCAAAATGGCTCCGATTCCGAATCCACAGGTCCCAGACCGCCACATCGAAGGTGTCGGAAAGATGAAGTGTCTCGCGAACCGCCTCCTTCCAACCGGTGGCCTCGGTGGCAAACACCTTCTGCAAATTCATCTTTTCGAGGTCCGCCGAACGCTTCGCGGCCAGGCGGCCCAGGATGTCGAGTATGAGATCTTCGAAGAACAGATTGATTGGGTTGGCCTGGTATCGCGCGGGGTCGATAGCGGGCGGGGACTGCTTCTTCTTGAATGGCCACATAGCGGAGATTCTTTGCCTAACAGTGTTATTCAGCCTCGGGGAGAACTAACTGCGTGGCTGATGGCGGGTATTGAGGCCGAAAAAAATGGGAGGTGGCAACGGTGCAGATTTTTTATCCGTGGCGCGGACGCCCGGGTGCGCAATTTGGGCTCTGGAGGCGGCGCGGTTAGCGCACGGGCACGGGCTCAATGCGCCAGATGTCGCGGCAGTATTCGCGGATGGCGCGGTCGGAGGAGAATTTGCCGGTGCGGGCGACGTTGAGAATGGAGCGGCGCGTCCACTCCTCCGGGTCGCCGTAGGAGATGCCCACGCGCTCCTGCGCGGCGACATAATCGGCATAGTCGGCGAGGACGAGGTAGGGATCGTGCTCGACCAGATTGCGCACCAGCGGGGCGAAGAGGTCGCGATCGCCGCGGGAGAAGCCGCCGGTCGCGATGAGCTCGAGCACGGCGCGCAGTTCCTCGTTGGCGGAGAGAATCTCGTCGGGCCGGTAGCCGCTGGCCTTGCGTTCGGCCACCTCGGCGGCGTCGAGGCCGAAGAGGAAGAAGTTTTCCGCGCCGACTTCCTCCATGATCTCGATGTTGGCGCCGTCGAGCGTGCCGATGGTGAGGGCGCCGTTGAGGGCGAACTTCATGTTGCCGGTGCCGGAGGCTTCCTTGCCGGCGGTGGAGATCTGCTCGGACAAATCGGCGGCGGGGTAGATGAGCTGCGCGGTCTTCACGCAGAAGTTTGGGAAGAACACGACGCGCAGGCGGTCGTTGACCTCGGGGTCGGCGTTGATGGTGTCGCCGAGCGAATTGGCGAACTTGATGATGAGTTTCGCGAAGTGGTAACCGGGCGCGGCCTTGCCGCCGAGGATGACGGTGCGGGGCGTGACGGCGAGCGACGGGTCGGCCTTCAGGCGGCGATAGAGCGTCGCGACGTGGAGCAGGTTGAGATGCTGGCGCTTGTATTCGTGGATGCGTTTCGCCTGCACGTCGAAGATCGTGGCGGGGTCGACCTCGATGCCGGTGCGGAGCTGGATGAGTTGGGCGAGGCGCGTCTTGTTGGCGAGCTTGATGCCGCGCCACTCGGCGCGAAACACGGGGTCGTCGGCGAGGGGTTCGAGGCGGCGGAGCTGGTCGAGGTCGCGCAGCCAACTGGGGCCGAGGTGACGCGTAAGGAGGGCGGCGAGTCGGGGGTTCGCGACGCCGAGGAACCGGCGCGGCGTGACGCCGTTCGTCTTGTTGGAGAATTTCTCCGGCCAGAGATCGTGGAAATCGTGCAGGACGGTTGCGGCGAGCAGGCGCGAGTGGAGCGCGGCGACGCCGTTGATGGCGTGGGAGCCGACGCAGGCGAGGTGCGCCATGCGGATGAAGCGCTCGCCGGACTCGTCGATGAGCGAGAGGCGCTGGACCTTGGCGTCGTCGTCGGGGAAGCGCGCGCGGACGTCGTCGAGGAAGCGGCGGTTGATCTCGTAGATGATTTCGAGCAGCCGCGGGAGCACGCGGGCGAAGAGCGGGAGCGACCAGCGCTCGAGCGCCTCGGGCAGGAGCGTGTGGTTCGTGTAGGCAAACGTGCGGCGCGTGATGTCCCACGCCTTTTCCCAGTCGAGGCCGTGCTCGTCCACGAGCAGCCGCATCAGCTCGGCCACGGCGATCGCCGGATGCGTGTCGTTGAGCTGCGCGGCGTATTTGTCGGCGAAACGGTCGAGCGAGGTCTCGCGCTGCCGGTAGATGCGGATCATGTCCTGGAGCGAGCAGGAGACGAAGAAGTATTGTTGCTCGAGGCGGAGCTGCTTGCCGGCGGCGACCTCGTCATTCGGGTAGAGAACTTTCGTGATGTTCTCCGAGGCGACCTTGTCGAGGACGGCGCCGTAGTAGTCGCCGGAGTTGAACGCGCGGAAATCGAACGACTCGGGCGCCTCCGCTTTCCAGAGGCGGAGGAGGTTCACGGTTTTCACGCCGTAACCCTGGATGAGCGTGTCGGCGGGTGTGCCCATGACGACGCGGTCGGGGATCCAGCGCACGCAGAAGCGTCCGGCGTCGTCGTGGTAGGATTCCGTGCGGCCGCCGAACTTCACGGCGAAGGCGATCTCGGGGCGCGCGATTTCCCACGGGTAACCGAGGCGAAGCCAGCGGTCGCTGCGCTCGATTTGCCAGCCGTCGCGGATTTCCTGATCGAAGATGCCGAATTCGTAGCGGATGCCGTAGCCCAGCGACGGAATCTCGAGCGTCGCCATCGAATCGAGATAACACGCGGCGAGGCGACCGAGGCCGCCGTTGCCGAGCCCGGGTTCGTCTTCCTCCGCGAGGATGTCGGCGGGATTCCAGCCGAGTTCGCGGATCGCGGCGTGGCAGGTGTCGAGCTGGCCGAGGTTGAGCAGGTTCTTTTGGAGCTGCGGCCCGATCAGGAATTCGGCGGAGAGGTAAACCGCGGTGCGGCTGGCGCGATCGAAGTAGGATTTCGCGGTGTCCACCCAGTTGTGGAGCATCAGGTCGCGCACCGCGTAGGCGACCGCGAGGTAGCGGTCGTGCGGGGTCGCCACTTCGGGGAAACGGGCCAGCATGCAGAAGAGCTTTTGCTGAATCGCGCGTTTGAATTCGGCGACGGACGGCGGGGCGGCGGACGGTTTCATGGCGGACCGGGGGTGGGGTTTCCCGGCTGGTCGCTCTGCCTGCGGGGTGGGGCG
>JAGVLZ010000381.1 GCA_020054055.1 Phycisphaerales bacterium | reverse complement strand
GGGGAGGAGAGGTTTTCAGTCGCAGCCGCCGCCCCAGTTGCCCAAGATCGTGGTGATGTCGGTGAAGTTGACGGTGCCGTTGGCGTCGGCGTCGCCCGGCTCGCCGACTCCTCCGGGGCGGCCGAAGTTGGCGAGGGTCATGGTGACATCCGCGAAGTCCACGACGCCGCTGCCGTCGGCGTCTCCCGGGCAGATCGCCGGCGGGTTCGCCACCAGTCGATCGTTGAAGAAGGCGACGACGGCGGTGTTGCCATCGGGCCACGTCGCGTGCCCCCCCGTGGGATTGATGAGGTGCTGCACTGGGACCCCCTCCCCAAGGAGCGCATCGCGCAGGCGCACGCTCTGGTTCGCGGGGACGGCGGTGTCCATCGCGCCGTGCAGGATGAGGAAGGGGGGCGACGCGGGATCGACGTGCGTGACTGGGTTCGCGGCGATGGTGCGGGCTGAGAGATTGGGATAGGGGACGGTCGGGTTGCTGATGTTGTCGCGGATGTCGCCGATGCCCTGATCGGTGCCTATCCACCCGATGAGGTTCGATTCGGGTGAGTTCGGCGCATCGTGGTCGATGTTGCTGCCGGGGGGTGTGGTGACATCCGCGTTCATGCTGAGCAGGTCCGTCGGTCCGAAGTAGTCGGCGGTGGCGTAGGTGCGGCTTGACCATTGCAGGTTGCCGCCGACATTTCCTTCGAGGTCCACGAGGACGCCGTTGCGGAAGAAGAATCGGTTGTTGCCGGTTGTTCCGAGCAGCGCCGACAAGTGCCCGCCGGCCGATTCGCCGCAGGAGCCGAAGCGCGCGGGGTCGAGGTTGTAGGTCGAGGCGTTCGCGCGGAGCCAGCGCACCGCGCCCTTGACATCGTTGATTTGCGCCGGGAAGTTGACGGGCGCGGGGCTCCACATCGCGGCCTGGCTCGTCAGGCGGTACTGCACGCTGGCGATGGCGAATCCTTGATCGAGCAGCGTGACGTATTGTCCGGGGATCGGTTGGTTGGAGCCGCCCGACCATCCCCCGCCGTGGATGCGAAGGACGACGGGGTGCGGGCCGGGTGTTCCATCGGGGATGTAAAGATCGAGCGAGAGCAGCCTGGGCTGCTGCTGCGTGCCTACGTTGCCGTAGACGAGGTTATCGAAGGTCGGCAGGACCTGTTGTGCGTGAAGGGTCGATGAGTCGGTCGCGGCGAGGGCGAGCAGTGTCGAAGTGATCCACGAGCGCATGAAAAGAGCCTCCAGCGGCCGCGCGTCGAGTGGGTGAGGGCGCCGTGCGGCGCGTCACTCGACGGAGCGATCGTAGGAGGCTCAACGCGGCGGCCGGTGGTCTATTGCCGCGCGGTCACGGCCCGCCCCCACGATGGGGCACAAATCGGGCCGGGGACTTCGCACCTTTGTTGAATCAGCGGTAGACGCACTCGCCGAAGTTCGCGAGAACGTCGGTGATGTCCTCGAAGCCGACGGCTCCGTCGTAGTTGGCATCGCCGGCGGGGCCGATGTTTCCCCAGTTCGAGAGGACTTCGGTGATGTCGCGGAACTCGACCACGCCGTTGCGGTCGCTGTCGCCCGGGCAGACGGGGGGCGACCAGAGGGCCATGAACTGAGGTCGGAACCCGCCGGTGAAGGTGGGGAAGCCCAGTTGGGTGAGCGAGCCGTTCTGCTGGTTGATCTGGAAGCCGTAGATGCCGACCGAGCCGCCCAGGAGTGTTTCGTCGGTGGCGTAGACGAATCGGCCGTCGGTGACGACGTCGCGTGCATCGCTGGTGATGTTGTACTGCATGCCCGTCGAAGAGAGCGAGCCGTTGGCGTTGATGCGCACGACATTGACGGAGTCGCTGAGGACGTGGATGGAGTAGAGCCACTGGCCGTTGGGGGTGACGGCGAGTTCGGTGACGGAGTTCCCGCCCGGGTTCACGGAGCCGCCGAGGGCGATGGCGCCGGTCGACTGATTGACGTTGTACCAGTTGATGGTGTTGTTCTGCCCGGTCGAGACGTAGAGTTTGTCGCCGCTGGGGTGGAGGGCGAGGCCGAAGGCCGCCGCGGAAGGGATGTCGAGCGTGTTGATGCGTGCGAGGGCGCCGCCGGTTGACATCGAGAAGGTGACGAGGTCATCGGGAGAGATCGACCCGGCGCAGTAGATGAAGCGCGAGTCGAGGGACGAGATGGGGCGGAGCGGGAAGACGCCGGCGGGGGCGTTGCCCACGGGGACGACGCTGTCCTCGCCCAACATCAGCGATTCGAGCGACTGCGAAGCGGTGGAGGGTGCCAGCACGAAGCCGTTGCGCGACATGCCCATGCCCAGCGGGGCGTCGGGGATGGTGGCGTTCGCGATGGGGCCGGCGAGCGTTCCATTGAGATTGACGCGGAAGACGCTGATCATCTCCGGCCCGACCGTGTCTGGGTCCGAGTTCAGCACGACGAGGAATCGCCCGTCGGGCGAGATCGCGCAATCCTGCGGCTTGTTCCCGACGGGGTATGTCCCCACGAGCAGGAGGGAGCCGTCGTAGTTGACGCGCAGACTCGAGATCGTGCCAGATTCGTTGTTGGTGACGAAGAGCGCTTTCTCGAACGATTGGCCCAGCGCCGCCGAGGCGCAGAGCGACAAAGACACCGTGGCCACGAGCGCGGTAATCGCTTTCATTTTATCCCTTCTCCATTCGTACTGTCGGCATCGTGCCGGGATGAGCAGGCCTGTGCTTGCCCGCCTATGACTCTGGTACCCGTGGGTTCCTATCACACACCACAGACCCGGTAATAGTGCCATACAACATCGGGTTTGGCCAGCATTTTTTCGGACGGAATCGCGGATTTTTCCCCTGTTTGCAACATCCAGCCAGCGAATATAGGGAAATCGACGCAGGCACGCGGCCTCACCATCTACCGCGAGTAGGGTGGATGACTAGGCGGTTTAGACGGTTTGGCTCAAAGCGGCCGGAGTCGGTTCACTTGTTCGAAGTGATTCTTTCGTTGGTGCGCGCCGGCCAGTTCGTCTTAGCCCGAATCCCCCTCGGTCCACCACTCGACCGGGCGCGCGGGGACGCCGACGACTTTCTCGCCATCCTTCACGTCGCGGATGACGGCCGCGCCGACGCCGATGATGCAACCGGCGCCGATCTTCATGCCCGGGCGCACCGAGGCGCCGAGGCCGATGAGGGTGTCGTTGCCGATCGAGACACCGCCGCCGAGGACGGCGCGCGGGGCGATGTGGACATTGCGTCCGAGTTTGCAGTCGTGCTCGACGATCGCGCCGGTGTTGATGATGCCGTGCGGCCCGATGGTCGAGCGACCCTGGATGACGGCGGTGGCGCTGATGAAGGTGCCGTCGCCGATCGTGGACGAGGGTGAGACGTGCGAGCGTGGGTGGACGACGGTGGCGAAGTGGCCGCCCATCTCGCGGATCAGGCGGGCGCGGACCTCGATGGAGCCGAGGGCGATGATG
>JAGVLZ010000088.1 GCA_020054055.1 Phycisphaerales bacterium | reverse complement strand
CGAGAAGGTTGGCCTGAGCGCCGACGATCGCGGCAGAATCAAGGTGAACGACCGGTACCAGACGGCGGTGCCCGGCGCCTGCTGCACCAACCCGAACTCGTGCGAGTGCAACCCGGCCCAGTGCGTGTGCAACCCGTGCTGCGTTAATCCTTGCGCCGATGGTTGCGGCGGCGACCCGTGCGCATGCAATCCGAACTCGTGTGCCTGCAATCCGTGCGGTCCGCTGTGTGACCCGCTAGGTTGTGTGCCCGAGTGTGAAACCTGTGACAGCGATTGTCAGCCATGTTGGATCGGATGTACAAACGTAGGCCATCACTCTCTCGGACCGGAGGACCCGTATTTGGTGGACGTGTCGCTAAACTGCGCTTTCGTCTGGCCGGAAGGGTGGGAGGAGTACTATCCGCCTGCCAGGCGAAAGGCATACGTCGCTTGGTCAAACGACGATGACGACGATATGGACGGTGTCCCGGACATCGCCGAAGGCGAGAACGGACTAATAGAGGAATGCGATTCCGAGGATGATCTGATCCCAATCTGGATCGGGGGAAACTACTGTGGGGCAGCGCACTTGTGGGGCATCGGCGTAGCCTATGTATGGCACACATATGACAACGATGAAAGCTGCACATATGCAGCATTTGCCGGCCGTATCTGGTATCGGCTCGAGGGGAATGGCGAATACGATCCGCTCTGGGCGAATGCGGTGCCGCCCCGCTGGAACTTGGGCGACGTCAAGACCCGCCGTATCAACGGCGTACTCTATCGCGCCCTGCCAGCCTATCCGGCGGCGCTGCCGTACACGGAATGTCATTCGACGGACCCTGACGCCCCACACACGTCGGGCCCACCATTTCCGTTTGCCATCACTGGCGATCCGCGCGACTGGGTAGGGCGTCTCTTTCTGGAGCCCTACCGAGACCCCTCGATTCCCGAAGATGCCGTCGCTCGGCTCTATGTCAATGTGGGATCGATCGATCCAGCGGGAGTGTCGTGGTATGGCGGGTTTGTCTCCTGTTACTTCCAATCGCTTGAGACGCTGGATCTGCGCGGCTGGGGTGCCTCAACGGATCCGAGCGGAAACCCGGCGCTGCTCCATGAAGACCTGGAGTCCAACGGGATCGCCAACCCTTTGGGGTGGAAAGTTGGCGGGGCGATCACCGATGGCACGAGCATCTGCATGATCCGGCACAATCCGACCGAGGTGCTCCCTCCGAGCGTCTCTCTCGACTCGCTTGTGCGTCCAATGCAGGTGCGAATGACCAAGCGGGTAGATTCAACCGATACGCCGGGGTATCTGGCCTCGTGGGCCGGCGCGGCGGGCACGATGCACCCGGCCGATCCGATGTCGCTTCCCATGCTCCCCACGCCGAGCCAAACGATCGTGCAGCCGCCGATTCAACTTGAGGATGGCCGAGCGTTCTACGTCCCACCCGATTCGTACCTGGACCCGCAGCACACCGGATATTCAGAAGAAGATAGCCACAACTCCGATGAGGTCTGTCTCATGTCGATCCGCGGCACGCTGCCGAACGGGCAGACCCTCAGCGGCGGCCGGTCGTTCGTCCTGCGCCGGCCGCCGATCGTTCTCGTGCATGGCATCTACAGCGGCCCGGAGACATGGGACACCTCCATCTGGGTGAACGAAGGAAACCCCGGTCCTACAAAACTGTACAAAGTCGACTACTCAGCCACGAGCATGAAGGGATTCTCAGAGAACTACCCGAAGTTGGTCGAGACGATCGATCAGGCGATGTACCAGTACCGGAACGGGAACATATTTCCCCAAGGCGAATCGCAACGCCCCATCGACAAGATCCGCTTCGCCGCCACCCGTGCCGACGTGGTTGGGCACAGTCAGGGCGGGCAGTTGGCGCGCTGGTACATCGCCAACACAACTTTGAATCGCCCCCAGAGTATTGATCGTCCCGGCTGGCGGGAAGACATCGACAACTTCCGAGCATCATCAGACCCCAACTACCGTTGGCCGTATCTGCGGCCATCGAACTGGGGAGCGGGAAGCATACGCCGACTGATCACGCTCAACTCGCCGTTCAAGGGCTCGCCGATGGCGGACGAGGCGCATTCCACAATGATGCCCGGTGATCCAGCCCTTCAGATTGATCCCATTCAGGCGTTCGAGCAAGTTGGAGCGATCGCGGGCACGCTCGGAGATGAGACCGCTAGCAATATTCTCGATTCCGCCTTTGGCGGCGATGAGCATACATGCGTCCCCGATCTCATCGTGGGAAGCGTTGCCTCTCAAATACTTGAAGGCTCCCCGTATCCCGGGACAAATCGAATGCCATTATGGCATCCAATCGGGACCTTCCTCGGGCCTGGCGCGCCTTCGTCGGCAGTTCGTTGGTCTAGGTTGAATCTGCTGGAGCGCTTATGGGTAACCAACTTCACGGCAATGGAGAGCCTGCTGACGGCAAGCAATAGTGACTGGGTGGTGGGGCTCTACTCACAGAAGAACTTGCCCGTAGGAAGCACTGTCTCCCCAAGCTCACGAGGCTCTGAGTTTGTCGGATTGAGCCACACAAACGTCTTGGACAATAACGGCGCGCGACAAGCAACGGGGGTCACAGGTTCGTCGGAGGCTCGTAATCAAGTCTCGTTCCTCATTTCAATCACGTCGGATACCTCCTCGTTCTCTCCGTTCAGCTCGCAATGGAACATTGGACCATGAATAATACTCACGGCAAGATTGGCGGGTCGTTCATGTGCGTCGCTGCGCTGGCCGTGTTAGCATCGGTCGCTCAGACAACATGGGCCCAAGCGATGAGAACAGTAACGGTGACGGCTCGAGTCGAGCAGCAGGGTCAGGGTGTTGCAGATATCCCGCTCGTCCTGCAGTCTTCGCTCGGAAGAATAGCGGCAGGAGTTACGAACCCCCAAGGTGAGGCGGTGCTTCAGGGAGACGTTTCCGCAGATGATGGGATTGCGTTCGTTCGCGTTTCAAATGGCGACGAAGAGATCTTCGCCGAGGCTGATCGCAACCGACTGTACTACCCAATGCGTGTTTGGCTCGACGCCCATTGTGTTGAGATGTCGGAAGTGGTGTTGCTTCAGGCAGAGCAATCGAACTACACCGTCACACTTTCAGTGGCGACTTGCGTTGAAGTCACGGGAAGATTGATCCCGGCTCAAGGCGACCCGGTTCGCTGCGCGGCTATTCCTGTGAACGCTTGGGCGCGCAAAGTGATCGCTGGACCGCCTTTTCGTGCTCAAGTGATGCAATCAACGGATTCCAGTCTGTTCGTTACTGACGGAGTGATCGGGAGGCTCTTGGGGTTGTCGGCTGCGCAAACTGCGCAGTCAATCGACATCGGCGATGTCGCAAGCCTTTGGAGCAACAGCGATTCGGTTGTTAACGTCACCGCTACCCATTGGAGCGAGTTCTCTGCTGCCGTCAACCAGAAACGTACACCGGACGTAACCTTGGTCCGCGTCGATGGGTCCTTTCTGGCGGTGTCACTCGGTGCCAAAGCAACTCGAAATGTGAACGGCGAAGAAGAAGTGACGGTTCCGCCAGTCTCCGTTCCCCACGGTGAGTATTTCGTGATCCCATCAAAATTCTTCGGAATGACCGAGCAGATGGAGTTGCTCGACGCCATCGCGCGCGGCGACACTATTCCGCCCGAGATTCCGCGCGTAAACGTCGGCGCGGGTGCGACCGCGAATGTCTTGATCGACCTCTACGCCGCGCACCGCGCTCTGTTTCGACTCCGTCAGCCTTCGCCCTAAGCACGGCGGGTGGCCGGTCTATCCAGTTGCGCTGGGTAGCATGTTTGCTGCTCTGAGCAAACATGCTCACCCTGCGAGCGATGCTTGAGCCACAAGCAAAGCGAGCATGCACTTGAAGTCCTAATACCAATCGCACTTGATTCCCGCGCGCCGTTCGGCGCTTGTTAGGCGCGTCAGTCGGCCTGGCGTTGGCGCGGCGTGTTGAGTTGTGTCAGACTGTCG
>JAGVLZ010000063.1 GCA_020054055.1 Phycisphaerales bacterium | reverse complement strand
ATCCCGTCCGGGCGTGGCACTGCCACGCCCTCAAACTACTCCGCTCATCGTGGGGAGAAATGGTTGTCGTCACTGAGTAAACTCAATCGTCGTTGACGACCCGACCGCCGATCCCGCCCGCGCCGCGTGGAAAGCGGGCTACCGCGCCGGGCTCGAGGCCATGCCCATCGAAGCATGGCCGAAGCTGGAGTGAGCTCGCAGCCCACCATGCCGCTCCGAAGCCCACTGATCACGGCCGCGCGGCCTGCGGAAATCGGAGCGGCCAGCCGCGATAGCCAACCCAATTCCGACCGGCCGACGGTGCGGGTGCTCGCGGCGGGAAGAGAAAGGGGTGACGTGTTGTTATTGTGATCCATGACACCAGAAAGAACGTTGAATCCCGACGCCGCGATCCTGCGTGGTGAACTGCATCGCCTCTCCTGCCGCGTGGCTGAAGGCCTCCCGCTCAGCCGAGAGGAGGAGCATCTGCTTTGGCTACTGCGCACCTGGGATGCGTGCGATGAGGACGGCCTGCTCGAATTGGTCGATCGCCACGGCGAGCACATTTCCGAGATTGTTGTCGCGATGCTGGCGACGGGGTGCCTCTCCCTGCTCGCGTCCGTGGCGATCATCAACTGCCTGTCCGGCGGCCACATGGACGCATCAAACAACAAGCCTCAGGAGGGCTGCTCGGAGACGCTCAAAGACGAAGTCTTCCTCTGTCTGCAACTCAACGAGCGCGCCAGGCTGGACTTGCCTGCTTTCGAGCGAGAGCTCCTCGCCCATCTCGAGACGCTGAGCCTACCGCTCCCCGCCGAGTTGCCCGACCATGTCCTTTCCAATCTGGTCGAGGTGCTCCGCGAACTCGACATCATCGATGACGGACCGGTTCGTTATGAACCTCCGATCGCCCGTTCGCGCTAACCGCGTCGAGCGGAGTTCGCGGGCATTAAGCAGAGAAGCCGTTGTGTTGTTATTGGTGAGGTATGACCGCTAATCGTCCACCCACACCCAACCACACCCTGCTGCTCGACGAGTTGAATTTTATCAACCGCCTTTCGGTTCGACCGAATTGCGAACTGAGCCGAGACGAAAGGGCCCTCCAATGGCTGCTCCGTGTCTGGTGCGCCGCCGCTGAAGGCCAGTTCGACGATCTCTGCGAATGCTATGAAGACCACCTGGCGACCATCGCCGCAAGCATGGCGCAGATGCGCTGCAAGGCTCTGCTCCCTGTCATGCTGAACCTGGCGTGGCTGACGAGCGCACCACCACCTCGCGACGCGCTCGCGACTCAACACCATCATGAGAGCCTGTCGCTCCTCTATCGGTTGCTCAAAGACGAAGCGATGGCGCGGCTTCCCGACTACGAGCGTGAATTGGTGGAACTGATTAGGGCGGCAAACGATCCAGGGCGCCCTAGATCGGGACGACGTGACGACATGCCGTTTTAGCGGGACTCAACACGGAAAGCCATCGGCCGAATTTTCCCGCGCAACCCAGGCGCGCTCCCCTCCCCTCCTCGACTGGAACTGTCGCGCGTTGTTATTACCATCCATGAACCCATCCGTCCTCACCCTTTCCGCCACCACCATCGAGCAGCTGCTCGTGCAGCTCAACCTACACAGTTTGGAGGGCTTCCGCGCGGCGCGGGTTGCGAACGTCACGCCGAATGACGCCGGCATGCTCACCATCCGAATGCGCCGGACAAGCCGTGGGGCTACCGCACGCGTGCGCTACACCGCTGATCGCTACATCAACGCTGGCGTTCCCAATTTCAGGATCAACACCCTAATCGGTGAATGCGCGGCCTGAACACCTCCTTCCATCCGCCATTTCATGAACACCCTTTCCATTCCTGTCGCCAACCTTGGCCCACTTGACCGTCTCGCCGCGGAAGGTGCCATCAAGACCATCTCCCCTCGGTTTCCTGACGTGCAATTGCGCCTCGAATATAAACTCGGGGCCGCTCGGGAGGAACACATCGAAGACGCGGAGTTGCGCGGCCGCTTGCGCACCGAACTCGACGATGCATTCAACGCTCATCGAGCCATGATCTATAAAATGCGCCGTTCACTCGATCCCGCGTGGATGGCCGACGATCTCCGTGCCGGGCTCTATCGGCACGACGCGGTGCAGCTGGCCACCGAGCTCGCGAAAAACGTCGCCCCAACCACGGTCGTGACCAAGAACCATGTGCTCGAGGTGATCGATCGCCTCAACGGCCCGCTCCCGAGCTCCCTGCTCGACCACGCCCGGCGTGATTCGCACACGTATGCCTTCCGCCATATGGATTGGGCGCCGGAGGAGATCGCCGCCACGATCGACCGCACCCGCGAGTTTCTGGCCCAGCAATTGTGGCTGATCGCGAATGACGTGCCCCTCCACTCCACCATCATTCGTGAGGACATCCTCGCTCGCATGATGGAGGCATCGATCAGGTGATGAATCGCACCAAGCCGATAAAGTCGAGCTAGTCAGCGGCAAACCGGAGCGCGAAGAGATCACATTCCTGCAGGCGAAAGCGCAGTCGGACGGGACGCCCGGCGAGTTGCGAAAGGTCAGCGCCGCTTTTCCATGAAACCGCCCCGTCGAGACGATCACCAAAGCCAATCTCGCAATCTTCAAGCGCGAAGCCTGGAAGCGGGCGCCCCCACTCGTCTTGGATCTCCACCTGAACGCTACCAGCCGCACCCGTGCTGTAGTTCAGGCGCAGGGTGCGACCGGCGAAAATCAACGGTTTGGTGAGCAATTCCCCAGCTGTGGTGCCAGCATGGACCGAGATGAAGCCATCCGGCCGGATGACATATCGATTTCCACTGCGGTGGTAGATCGACAGCTCGGTCGGGCCAGTCTGAACGACGTTTTGCGCAACGTAGTTGGCGCGGTTGCCCCAACGCTCCACATCCAAACCGGGACGAATGAACGCCTCCGTAAATAGCCGATCATAGCGCACCGCGCCCGGACGAGCGCTCATGAACAGGACGTCCGTGACGTTTACGTCCTTGGCATCGTATTGCGGTGCATTGCCGCGACCGGGCACGAACCGCGTGGGCAAGGCGATGTAAATGTGAGGCGCCCGGACGTAAGGATGGGTCATTGTAGTGTAGAGGTGCTCACCCGGTAAGTTCGGGAGCATCTCGACCGGATCACTCCACGTGATGAAATCCTTCGAACTCGCTCGGCTAACGCTGCGGATTTTGCCGCCTTCGCTCCATGTGCGGAAGAAGCACACATAGCACTGCTCGGCCTCCGACCAGAACGCTACATTAGGTGAATCGAACGCATGTCGCCATTCCGGTCGGTAACGGATCGCTTCGGCGCGTTTCGTCCAGTGGATGCCATCCGGAGAAACAAAGGCGAACAGTCCTCGTCCGGCCTCGTTCAAACCCACCTTGTTGCCGGCACCCGGATAGCCCGCTAATGCCTTGTAGCGCTCCGCGGCCGGCACCCCCGGGCGCGTGTCGAGGAAAGGCATGAAGTTGGTCAGGAAGGGCGGGAACTGCGCGAGGATCGCGTTGTTCGCCCGCGTGCCTGCTACCTCGTGGAGGCCCAGGTTGGGAAATGTCCATTCGTGACCGTCCTTACTTTCCGCGTAGTGCACGGTTTCTCCCGGATTGCCGGTGTGATTGTCACCGGTGTAACTCGGATCCTTGTCGCGATACCACGCCCGGTAAATGTCGCCATCCTTGATGACTGTCATCATGTGCCGCACCGGCAGCGGTGATTTTGGACGCGGTGCCTTCTGCGGTGCGTGCAGCCGCAGCTCCACTCCATCGAGGCGCTCAATCAGCAGCCGATCCACGAACAGTTCGCGGCGCGTGCCGATATCAACCGGCGGCTCGACGCCGGAAGAGCATGCCGCCCCGAAAAGCATCAGGGCGAGCGCGGGCAGGAAAAAACGATTGCCGGAAAGCCGCAAGAACGGCGGACGAGGAGATGTGAACATGGGGAAAAGAAGGGTTTAAAGGATTCAAGGTGCCGGCGAAGGAGCCGCAGGAACAGTTTCACCCAGCAGGAACATCATGCCGGCCTCGCGCCACTTGTCTGCGACCCGGTGATTCACGGAGTCGTCGGCAATCACATAGCGCAATCGCGAGCGCGCGACGCCGCGCACGCGCTCGGCTTGGTTCAGGGCGAGGACGAAATGCGTGCATGAGTCCGTTCCCACCCGAAGGTCGAGATTCCCGATGGCAAGATACACGCGTCGGCCGGCGAGCCGATCGGCGAAGCGGGAAAGCTTCAGTGCCGCGACCGCCGGCGACTTCCTTTGCACCGCGAACTCGGCCAGCATCCCCCAGTCTGTGACCGGCGCAAACGCAGCAACCGCGCCGACCCTCATGTCCTCCGCGGCCAGGCGCAACGCGCAGTATCCGCCGCGCGAAACACCGGCGACTACGATCCTGCCCT
>JAGVLZ010000090.1 GCA_020054055.1 Phycisphaerales bacterium | reverse complement strand
GCGCCCGTGGACCGAGGCTCTGCTCCGGGGGCTCGCGCGCCGCGGGTATGTCACTCGGTCGCAAGGCCGCTGGTCGCTCACCGAGCAGGGAAGGCGGAGCGCTGCGCGCGTCGAGCGAAACCACCGCCTCTGGGAGCAATACCTGATCCGCCACGCCGACGTCGCCGCTTCGCACGTCGATTGGTCCGCCGACGCAGTCGAACACGTCCTTTCCCCCGAACTCATCGCCGAACTCGAGCAAACGCTCGCAACCTCCCCCCCGCGGAAATGAACCCGAACGTCCATCAGTTCCTTTCGATCGACCTCCCGCCGATGCTCACGGCGGTCTTCGCATCGCTCGCGTGCGGCGTGCTCGGGAACTTCCTGCTCCTCCGGCGTCTCAGCCTGATGGGCGATGCGATCTCTCACTCCGTCCTGCCGGGCCTCGTGATCGCATTCCTCATCACCGGCACGCGCTCGCCGATCGCCATGTTCATCGGCGCGGCCGTCGCGGGGGTGCTCACCGTCGCGGTCGTCGAACTGATCCGTCGCTTCGCACGCCTCGAAAGCGGCGCGGCGATGGGAGTGACCTTCTCCATCTTCTTCGCGCTCGGCGTGCTGCTGCTCGAGCAGGCCGCCGCGCGACAGGTCGACCTGGACCCCGATTGCGTCCTCCACGGCATGCTGGAAACCATCTTCTGGTTCCCGCCCGCGGAATGGGCATCGTTCGGGTCGTTCGGCACGTTCGCCGACACGCCGCGGCAAGTCATCATCACCGGCTCGATGGCGATCATCGCCATGCTCTTTGTCACGCTGCTCTTCAAGGAACTCCGCATCGCGACCTTTGACCCCGCGCTCGCCACGGCGCTGGGGATGAACGCCACCACCATCCACTATGCGCTCATGGTCCTCGTCGCCGCGTCCACCGTCGCGGCCTTCGAAGCCGTCGGCTCGATCCTCGTCATCGCGATGCTCATCTGCCCCGCCGCGACGGCTCGACTCCTGACGGACCGACTCCGGACGCAGGTTGTGCTGAGCGCGTTCATCTCGGTGATCACCGCGGCATCCGGCTATGTGCTCGGTGCGTTCGGTCCAATCTGGCTCGGGCACCATTCTTCATTCAGCGCCACCGGGATGATGACCGCCGTCGCGGGGGCGATCTTCACACTGACTGTCATCTTCTCACCATCACACGGCGTGATCGTCAGGCAGGCGCGCCGAATCCGCCTCGCCGTCTCGATCGCCCGCGAGGATGTGCTCGGCCTGCTCTACCGCTTCGAGGAATACAAAAAGGGTCGCGCGACTCGATCAGTATTGCTCAACTCGCTCGGCCGATCCATCGTTCACCGCCTCGGCCTCCGCGCCGCATTCCAGCACGGGGAGGTCGCACGCCATGGCGCATCGCTCATGCTCACCGATCGCGGCCGTCGCGCCGCCGCCTCGGTCATCCGCAGCCATCGCCTCTGGGAGACCTACCTCGTCGAGCAGGCCGGACTCCGCCCCGACCATGTACACGACACCGCCATGCGCCTCGAGCACCTCGCCACCGACACGGTCCGCACCGGCCTCGCGGCGAGTGAGCCCGAAACACATACGGACCCACAAGGGAAGCCGATCCCCGGCTATCAGCCGCTCGGCGTGTCGAGCAGGGACTGAAGTCGGATCGCGAGCGGCGGCGGGAGCCTGCCTACCCACGAGCGATCGATCAACCCGACGGCGATCAGGTCCCGCACATGCGTGCGATCCTTGTCGCGGTGCGCGGTCAGTTTGATCCGAACGAGCGCATCGAGGTTGATGACACGGAACGCGCCGAGATCGGTCGATTCATCGACGCCCGGATTGGCCGCGGGCTCGCCCGGCTTCACGATCTCATCGGCGAAGACAAGATGAACCGCGTTCCTCGGGCTCGAAGTTGGAGCATCGAGAAACAGGTCCAGCCCCACAGCCTTCTGATACACAAACCCCGCAGCTTCGAGCGCGTGCTTCGCCGCCGCGAAGTCCGAGCGGCGAATAAGGATGTCAACATCCTGTGTGTTGCGAACCGCTGCCTCGTCGATCATCGCAACCCACGCGGCCACGGCATTGCCGCCGACCACCGCGTAAGCGACTCCACCGGATTGGAGCGCCCCCGATGCCCGCACCAATCTTTGACGGACCATTTCCACGGCGTTGACCATCCGATCCAGAACGACTTCACCATCATGCGCGGGGAAGGCCATGCAGAATCATAGCCGCGCGGCTTCCAGTCCTGCCCCAGCGTGCTCGGCCAACGACCTAAATCGGACTCGGTGGGATAATCAGACGCAACTTCTCGATCAACACAGGCAAATGAACGGTCGCAACCGTCCAGATCAGGGAGTCGTCAAGTTCACCGTACTCGTGAACAATGCGATGCCGCTGCGCCTGAATGGCGGACCAGGGGATGTGGGGATGTTGGCCCTTTGTCTCTTCGGTGACCTGTCGGGCAGCTTCACCGATGATTTCAACCTGTCGCTCAACGGCTGACCGAAGCATCAGGTCGTGGCCATACTCCTCTCGCGTTCGACCGGCGACAAATGACCGCACGGCCTCCGCCGCGTTGAGCATGTCTTCCAAGTACGCAGGGTCGCGCGCCGGATCGGGCTTACGCGGCATACAGCACCTTGTGGCTTGACATGATCGCGTGCCTGCGGAACCGATTTCGGATGCGACCTTTCTCGACGACGTCCACCTCATGCCCGAAGATCCGACCCAACTCGTTGAGGATCTCAGGCGTGTTCTCGAAGGTGAAGCCGAAGCCGGGCAGAAACTCAAGCATGACGTCCACGTCGCTGTCGGGCCTGAAGTCATCGCGCAGAATCGAACCAAAGAGCGAAAACTCTTTGACGCCGAAGCGGCGACAGAAAGATTCGATGTCTTTCTGTTGGATTGAAATCAGGTTTGTCGCATGTCTCATCATGGCACAATTCGGGTCAGACGATCCCCAGTTGGCACGGCAATCTGTAGTAGTTCGAGTTGTCTCAGCGTCACATTGTATTCCCCGTTCTTGTTGATCGGCTTCTTCTTCTCAAGCAGGGGGAGCAAGACTCGCCCTGGTCCATTGAAGACCTCCCGAAACCCTCCAGTCCGCTCAATCTTGATTACGAGTAGCCACCCATGCAATGCGTCCTGCTTGGTGTTAATCCCTGTTCCTTGAGTTGCCTTAATCTGAACACGCCTGCCGTCTCCGCAGAGTGCGTCATGCCCCTTGGTCGACGGAGGGCACAGCGTCAGGCCGTAATAATGAGCCGCGATGCACTCTCCGATGCTGCCAACCAAGTGGCCGTCTGGAGTAAAAGGGCGACCGGGAAACATCGCCTCGAACTCGCCAACAAGTTCGTACAGACGGCGCATAAGTACAGGGAAACGCTCGGTGTTCATGTCGTGCTCGACTCTACCATCAAGTCCGTTCACTGCGCCCTCTTCCCCAGCACCTTCGCGATGTCAAAGTCGATGAAGTCCGCGTGGTGGAAGATCCACGATTCGATCGTACGCTCGACCTTGTCGCCTTCGTGCGAGTGCGTGGCGATGATGTGCATGACCTCGGGCGGGATGCCGTGCTTGAAGCAGAGCGCCACGCCGCTGAAGGGATGCCGAAGCATGTCGCCGTAGTGCCCCTTCACCACCTTCCCGGATGCGTCCTTGTCGAACTCGAGCATTTTGCCAACGTCCGCGAGCAGCGATCCCGCGATGAGATGATCGAGGTTCACCGGGACGCGCTCGCCGAAGACCTCCTTCAGCACGCCGGCGATGGCGATGCACTGCTTGCAGCACGAGTTCAGGTGCTCGACGAAGCGCAGGTCGATCTTTCCCGCCAGAAGTGTGAAGGGGATCGCGCGGATCTGGTCAAAGGTCCACCCCTTCCCGCCGCAGCCGGTGGTGAGCGCCTCGTTCCACACCGCGGCCACCTTGTCGCGAAGCGCGGCGTCGCGGATGTCCATGAGGTTTGGGAAGAGTTGCGCAATGTCATTTGTCGAGTACGTCAAGAGGAGCCCCTTTCGTCAACACAAACAAGCACCGGATTCAGCCGGCCAGCCCACACCTTACCGCCCGGGCGGCGCGAACAGTGGGGAATGCAGAAAAGGGTTCTTACCCCGCGTTACTCAAGTACCGCGAGGCGTGCCCCATGCACGCCGCGAGGCGCTCGACCGCGCGGCCCGCGAGCCTGCGGAGCGCATCCTCCGTCTTTCCCATGTCCGCCGCGACCTGCTTGATCGGCTCCTCGTCCAGGTAGATCCGCTGGATCGCTTGCCGGTATTCCTCGGGCAGTTTCGCCATGCAGAGCAGCATCGCGCCCACCGCGTCCTGCCGACGCATGATCCGGCTGGCGGTGGTGAAGTCGGGCATCAGGCGGTCGAGCATGGCCTGGTGCTTCGAGGCCTGATTGGGGTCCGCCGCGACTTCGCGCGCGGCGTCGCGTTTCTTCCGCCGCAGCGCGCGCACCTGATCGAGAAACCGATGCTCGATGATCCGCGTGACCCAGTGGTAGAACGAGTCTTCACCCTGATAGGTGAACTGCGCGATCCCCGTGAACACGCCGAGGTACGCCTCCTGCAGGACATCCTCCGCGTCGAGTTTGCCCTGCCAGTCCACGCCGATCTTGCGGATGGTGAAGCCCAGGAAGCGGTGGTGATGGGCCGCGATCAGCCGCGTGATGGATTCCTCGTCACCCTTCGCCGCGCTCATGCACAACGCCTCGATCTCGGCGGGGGTCGGCGGGGCGGGGGCTGGCGTTTCCTCGGATCCCATGAGACCCCTAGAATAGCGTTTGGCGGGCGTTTGTCGGTTTTCGGGCTGTCACCCGGGTTGCGGATACCGGCACTTCGGCGTTTTGAGTGGTGGATGCGAATGGTGATGAAACCGGTGATCGCCGGGCATTCGCCTTGGATTGACTCCGACGGACGACAGCGGCATGGACCAGCCGAACTCCAACTTGAGCGGGAACATCGGGCCGACCGGCCCCGGCGGCGATGACTTCCCCGTCATCGAGGGCTACGACGTCATCGACCTTATCGGCCGCGGCGGGATGGGGGCCGTCTACGAGGCCCTCCAGCAATCCACCGGCCGGCGCGTCGCCGTGAAACTCATGCTCGAGCGCAGATC
>JAGVLZ010000336.1 GCA_020054055.1 Phycisphaerales bacterium | reverse complement strand
GCCGGCGGCCCCGATCGGCGAGGGGGCTCGCCTCGTCTTCGAGTCGAGCAGCCACGACTTCGGCGTCGTCATGGGCGATACGCCGCTGCTCTGCAAGTTCCCGTTCAAGAACATGGGGACGGGCAAACTGGTCATCAACGCGATCAACACCGGCTGCGGCTGCACCGTCGCCAAACTCTCGAAGCAGGAGTTCGAGCCGGGCGAGGGCGATATCATCGACATCACCTACAACCCCAAGGGTGCGGGCAAGCAGCAGCGCTCGATCCAGGTTTCCTCGAACGACGCGCAGCAGCCGAACATGTCGCTGGTCATCAGCGCGCAGGTTGTTCCTCTCGTCGAGGCCCGGCCGAACACCGTGCAGTTCGGGCAGGTCAGCATCGGCGAGAAGCGGACGGTTCAACTGGTGGTTGTCAGCCGCGACGCCGAGATGAAGATCACGGGCGTGGAGTCGAACGGCGCGGAGGTGACCGCTGAAATCGCGGGGCCTGAGGCGAAACCCGAGGTGATGGTCGAGCCGGAACTTCCCGGCGTGAAGGTCATCAACGTGACGCTCAATGACAATGCGCCGGTCGGTCGCGTGCTGAAACTTTTGACGATCAAGACGCTGGCCGCGAAGGAAAAAGGGGGGCCGCAGGAGGCGCAGGAACTCAAGGTCAACACCTTCGCCGCGGTGAAGGGCGAACTGGCTGTCAACCCGCAGTTGATCCGCGTCCCGCCGGTGGTGGCGGGGAGCGACATCGCCCGCGAGGCGATCGTGACGCGCAAGGACAACAAGCCCTTCAATATCACCAAGGCCGAGGTGATGGACGCGACGCTCGCCGGGCTGAGCGTGACGATGGAGCCCTATCAGGAGGGGGACATCAAGGGGTTCAAGGTGAAACTCATCGGCAAGGCCGGGCCGAGCGCGAACAACTTCCGCGGGCGCATCGCGCTGACCACCGACGTGCCGAAGGAAGAGAACCTCGACATCCAGTTCAGCGGCATTGTCCGGGTCCCGCCGCCGACGGGCATCAACCCCGAGGGCGCCCCGCCGATGAACAACCCGACGGGCACCACGCCGCCGCCGGCCCCCGTCTCGGCCCCGAAGCCCCAGTAACGTCCGAAAACAGTTCCCGAGGATCTTTGGCCGGCCGGAGTTTCGACTGCGGCCGGTTTTTTCTTGCCTCATCCGTTGTGGAGGATCAACAGGGGGCGTCGCGGTGCTGCATCGTCGCGGGCTGGAAGTGCCCAGGGGATCATTTCTTGCGTCTCGGCACGGCTGTTGTATGACTTGAGGTGTGAAGACCGGAGTCGCATTAACGATGCGGGTGGTCGCGGTGGTTGCCTTCTCGGCGGCCGGGGGCTGTCAGCACTTCCCGAGGCAGGCCTCGGAGTGGAGCGAACCTGGGGTCGCCGGGCGCGGTCAGCCGGCGCAGAGGCTCTCGGATTCCGGGGTGCTCGCGCTTGGGAACAACGTCGATATCGCCTACGAACAATCTCCTGACGGCCTCGCGCTCTACGAGCGGTTCGAGTTTGCAAGGCGCGATTATTTGCTCTCGCGTCGCGTTCGCGGGCCGATCTTGGCGTCGTGGCAGTGGCCCGAGGAGGCGAAGCCTCGTGAACGCCGTGTGCGGTTCTATCGCTGGCAACAGTAGTTTCCTGTGGCTGGACTAGCGGTGTTCGCCCAATGTGACGCCCCCCCGGATCGTGGCGATCCCGCCCGATTAGGGAACCGGCCCACGATTGCAAGTCTATGATTGACTTGACTTTGCAAGTGTGGCATAGTTCCCCTGTCCAATCGAGGATCGGCCGAAACGGTTGGATTCAGCCTTTGGGCCGTGTTTGGGGCGGTTCGTTGTCGTGGAGTTCCCACAGAGGGAGCGTAATCCGGATGGGCAGCACGATTACCAAGAAGGAACTCATCGACCGCATCGCTCAATCGACGGAGCAGAAGCGCGTGGTCGTGAAGCGGACGGTTCAGAAGTTCCTGAACGAGGTCATTCTCGAACTCGGGAAGGGGAACCGGCTGGAGTTCCGTGACTTCGGCGTGTTCGAGATCCGCGAGCGCAAGCGCCGCATGGCGCAGAACCCCAAGACGCTCGAGCGCGTGGACGTGCCGCCTAAGAAGGTCGTGAAGTTCAAGGTCGGGCGCCTGATGCAGAAATCGCTCGACGATCCCAACGGCGTCGAGTTCGAGGTCGATACGGGGGACCAGGACGATTGATTCGGGGTGCGGCGGAGTTGGCCGCGGGCTATTGTGTGGGTCCGATCGAGTTGATCGCCACCCATCGAGGAGCCTGAATCCATGCCTATCGCGTCAACCAGCAAGACCGCCGAGGTGCTCGGCGCGGACGCCGCCGCGCTGCTCTCTTACACATGCAAGGGCTTCCCGCGCAACACGCTGCACCTGCCGGGGCCGGACTTTGTGGATCGCGTGATGCGCGATTCGGATCGGCCCATCTCGGTGCTGCGGAACTTCCAGACGATCCTGAACACGGGGCGCCTGGCGGGGACGGGCTACGTCAGCATCCTGCCGGTCGATCAGGGGATCGAGCACTCGGCGGGCGCTTCCTTTGCGCCGAACCCCGAATACTTCGACCCGGCAAAGATCGTGGAACTCGCGATCGAAGGAGGGTGCAACGCCGTGGCATCGACGCTCGGCGTGACCGGCTCGGTGGCGCGGAAATACGCGCACCGCATCCCCTTCCTTGTGAAACTGAATCACAACGAACTCCTGACCTATCCCAACACGCACGACCAGACCCGCTACGGCTCGGTGCGGCAGGCCTTCGAGATGGGGGCGGTCGCGGTCGGCGCGACAATCTACTTCGGCTCCGATGAATCGCGCCGCCAGATCGATGAAGTCTCCGCGTGGTTCGAGGAGGCGCACGCCCTGGGGATGGTGACGGTGCTGTGGTGCTACCTGCGGAACAACGGGTTCAAGATCAAGGGGGCCGACGGGAAGAGCACCGACTACCACACCTCCGCGGACCTGACGGGGCAGGGCAATCACCTGGGCGTCACCATTCAGGCGGACATCATCAAGCAGAAACTCCCGACGAACAACGGCGGGTACAGCGCGCTGAACATGGGCTCGTCCGCCTACGGCAAGTTCGACAAGAAGATCTACACCAAGTTGTCGGCCGCGAATGAGGACGGCACGGGGGGGAACCCCATCGAACTCTGTCGCTACCAGGTGGCGAACTGCTTCATGGGTCGCTCGCCGCTGATTAACTCGGGGGGCGAGAGCAAGGGTGCGGGCGATCTTCAGGAAGCGGTGCACACCGCGGTCATCAACAAGCGCGCGGGGGGGATGGGATTGATCTCCGGCCGCAAGGCGTTCCAGAAGCCGATGAAAGAGGGGGTGGCGCTGCTGCACGCGGTGCAGGATGTGTATCTGGATGAGAGTGTGACGGTGGCGTGAACATGGCGCGAAAAAAGACTCCAACTCGACGCCGCAAAGTCCATGACTTGAAGGTCGTGGTGGAGAAACATTCTGACGGTTATGTCGCGTATCCGCTCGGGCTCGCGGGTGTTGTTGTCGGGCAGGGTGACACCTACGAAGAGGCGCTGGCCGACGTAAAATCGGCGATCGCGTTTCACACGAAGTCCTTTGGCGCCGGGCCGAATATCTCAGATGAGCGGTCGGCGGATGCCTTGGTCGTCACAATGCGGTAGAGGTGGCGTTGAGGCCACGGATGTGGTTCAATCCGCCCTTCATGGCCATTGCCCGACACAGCCCTGATCCTTCTCGATTCAACTCGGCGATTGCGTTGCCGTTCAATCTTCGGATTGAGGATTTATCTCTTGCGATGCAGGACGTTTATGATTTTTTCTTCGATGTCAACTCGCTGTTGATGCTTAGGGGGCTTGATCGGCTCGACGACATGTTGAGGCCTGCAATCATGTCGGGGCTTCTTTCCGACATGCTGACCGCGAGCCTCGCCAAGCATTCCCGAAGTCTGGTGCAGAACAGTTTCTTCAATGGTCATCCCGACTTGCTCGTCAAGGGGCGGTACCCGGACAACGCCGTCAAGGCCGGCACGGACGGTGTGGAAATCAAGACGACCCGGAAATCCGGCGGCGCAGTGGACACGCACGGCGCTCGCGACCAGTGGATGTGCGTGTTCGTGTACGAAATCGACGAAGAGACCGAGCCCGCGACGAGTCGGAAGCCGATGCAGTTCTCCGAAATCCACCTCGGTCAAGTCACCGTCGCGGACTTCCGCAGAAATGAGCGCGGCGAGCTCGGGACACGGACGGCGACGCTTGACCGGCGAGGACTGGAGAAGTTTCGTCAGTCCTGGGTCTATAGACTCGGATGAGGGTCAGCCGCGAGACTGGCAAGTCGTGGAATCGCCTTCTTCGCCAACTCGAAATATTTCGGATCAACCTCGACCCCGATGCTCGAATATCCCACGGCTTCACAAGCCGCCAACGTTGAGCCGGCTCCCGCAAATGGATCGAGTACTACACCTCGCTCGATTGGCAGGATCGCTCGGACAACCTGGCGAAGGAACCCCTGCGGTTTCAGGCTCGGATGCGGCGCAAGGGCACGCTCCCGCTTGTGCGTTGGCGCGGAACGGATAACGTCGCCGAAAGGTTTTTCTTCCGAGACCCGACGGAGCCCGCCCGTTCCCCACTTGCGGAGATTGTCTTGAACCCGACCTTCGACGGGCCTGCGGAACAGAAGCCAAGGCTCCCACATCGATCTCGGCATGACCGAGACCCCCGCGAACTCCTTGTGCGCGTTTTTCGGCCGGTCGCCTCCCCGCATGGTCATGACGAGCCGGACAACCTCCCCCCTGCGTTCGAGGCCCGCAGCCGCGAGTTCATTCGCAACGATAAATGAAAGCAGCGGATTCGTGGCCATCAAAACATGAGCGCCGGGCACCAATGCGGGAAGCAGCGCGGCCGCCCAACGGCGAAAAAAACATCTGAGCCGGTCGAGGTCTTCTGTCCGCAGCGTGGTAAATCGAGGCAGCGGTGATCGAGCATGGCCGTCGAACGACGGAGGGATCCGCCATACTCCTCCGCGGCCCTCGCGGAGTTTGGTCTGCTGATCCTCGTCGTACTCAACCAGCGAATACGGGGGGTCCGTGACCACGGCGTGGATCGAGCGCGTCTTTCGATTGGCCAGCCAATCAAGGCAATCGTCCCGGAACAACCGCGAATCGCCGAACTCGAAGCAAGTTCCGGCAGAACTGCTTGGCGCGCGTCTCGGTGCCTTCGTTTCGTGCGCCCCTTGCAGCGAATATGTAGCGTCGCTCACTCTCGCAAAGACCTGCGGCGTGTTCAGCGAAAGGTACGACCGAACCGATGAAGAGGGCACCGCGCTTGCGAGCTTCGCGCACACACTTTCATGAATCTCCGCGACCCGAGCCGCGCCGCCCCGATCTCGAAGATATGAAACGATCGCATCCCTGACCTCGCCGGGCGGAACTCGCATGTGACGCCTCCGTACCGCAGCATAGACGTCTAGACGTCACGGCACAAATCGCCCGATCCGGCGGCCTCCACAGCCGAACCCCCAGCTCGGCTTCGAGTTTTCACTCTTTTCCTTTCGGGAAAGCCCGCATCAGTGGGCAACCACGCTTGCCTGCCCGCCGATCGGGGGTACACTGAACCCGCACAGGAGGAGCGGAACATTCCATTCGTCGGTCAGGGGTTCCCCGCAGTCGCGGCCGTGCACAGGGCCGGGCAACGGGAGAGGGAGTCGCTTCCATGTTCATCAGCGCGTCTCGTAACGCCGTCGGCGGTCGCCTTGCGCTCGCCGTGGTTGTTGTTGCGCTCTCGGGTCGGGCAGCGTCGGCGCAGACCGTGGTCACCTGGACCAGCGGCGGCGGCGACGGCAACTATTCCAACCCGCTGAACTGGAACCCGCCGACGGTTCCGATCAACACGATGGCGGACACCTATACGGTGATCATCCCGGCCAATCAGACGGTGAACATCGACTTCGCCACTCCATCATCAATTGAAGTGACGGACTTCATGCTCGGTTCGAGCGCTCGGTTCATCCTGCGGCCGGGGCGGACCTACACCGTGCTCGATGATGCCGATGTC
>JAGVLZ010000180.1 GCA_020054055.1 Phycisphaerales bacterium | reverse complement strand
GTCAGCGGTGCTGGCGGAGGTCCGCGTGGTGTGCGAGCGAGAGGCGAGCCGCGCGCCAGGGTCGTTGGTCGAGATGAAGCCTTATTCGGTGGCGTTTCACTTTCGCGGGTGCTCGTTCGAGCACGCGGGTGCGTCGCTGCAGCGGCTCGACGCGGCGCTGGCGGAGAAGGCGGGCGTGCGTCAACTTTCCGGGCTGATGGTGAGGGAGTTCGCGGTCCTCGCGGGGGACAAGGGTCAGGGGCTGCTCTCGATGGCGCATCGGACCGGCGCGCAGGCGACGGTGTTCATGGGCGACGATGAGACGGATGAGCACGGATTTGCGGTGCTGGGGTCTGGCGATCTGACGATCAAGGTGGGTCCGGGGGAGACGGTGGCGCGCGAGCGCGTGGAGGGTCAGGCCCAAGCGGTGGAACTGCTCGGCGTGTTGCTGGCACGGCGCGGGGCGTACCTTCGCTCGGTGTTGCCCGCGGGGATCGAGCGGCATTCGTTGCTCTCGGACCAGCGGACGCTGGCGGTGGTCGATCCGCGCGGGAGCATCGTGTGGCTGTGCCTGCCACGGGCGGATTCGGCGGCGGTGTTCGCGCGTCTTGTGGGCGATGCGTCGCGGGGCGAGTTCGAGATCGCGCCCGTCGAGCCGGAGGGCGACCCGAAGCAGGAATACGAACCCGATACGTTTGCGCTGCGGACGATATGGCGGAGCGTCACCGTCACGGACTACTTCGATTGCACAAGCGGGCGCGCGTACCAGCGTGCGGGACGGTCCGATCTCATCCGGCGGATCGAAGGCCGCGGCGTCGTGCGCGTCCGCTTTTCACCTCGGCTCGATTTTGGGCGGATGCCGACGACCCTCGTGGAGCGGGATTCGGGGATCGAAGTGGACGGCTCTCCCGATCCCTTTGTTCTCTTCGCGCCGGGGATTGATTGGCGGATCGAATCGGAAGGGGCGCACCAGTCGGCGGTCGCGGAGGTGGACCTGTCGAAGGGGCCGGTGACTCTGGAACTGCGATACGGGTTCGGCAGCCTCCAGCCGGTGCAGGCGGCCGAGGCGGAGCGGAGCGCGCAGACCGGGCGGTTCTGGTCCGGGTGGGTGAAGACATTGCGGCTGCCGAACAAGAGGCCCGATCTGGTGGCGCGGAGCGCGCTGGCGCTGAAGGCGCTGTGCTACGGGCCGAGCGGGGCGATCTATGCGGCGGCGACGACGAGCCTGCCCGAGCAGTTGGGTGGCGTGCGCAACTGGGACTATCGGTATTGCTGGCCCCGCGATGCGTGCCTCGCTGCGGCGGCGCTTGTGCGCCTGGGGAACACCGGGGTGGCGATGAAACTGCTGGACTGGCTTGTTGCGGTGGTGGATCGCTGCGAGTCGGCGGATCGTCTGAGGCCCATCTACACGGTCAGCGGCCACGAACTGGGGCAAGAAGGCGAGATCGGCGACTTGACGGGTTACGGCGGGAGCCGTCCGGTGCGGGTGGGCAACGCGGCGGATCGCCAGGTGCAACTGGATGTGTTCGGGCCGATCGTCTCGCTGGTCTCGATGCTGGTGGAGCGCGGCGCGCCGGTGACGCCGGAGCACTGGCGTTTGGTTCAGTCGATGGTCAGCGCGGTGGCGGTGCGGTGGATGGAGCCCGACCACGGGATCTGGGAAGTCCGCGGGCCACGCGCGCACCACGTTCATACGAAGATCATGTGCTGGCACGCGGTGGACCGGGCGCTGTTCATCGCGCGCGGCGTGCTGGGCAAAGACCGGCCTGATTGGGAGGTGCTGCGGCGCGCGATCGCCGAGGAAATCCTGGCGGAAGGTTGGAACGAGCGCGTCGGCGCGTTCACGTTCCGCTACGGGTCGGACGATCTCGACGCGGCGGCGTTGCATGTGGGCCTGACGGGGCTGCTCGCCCCCGACGACAAACGGTTTGCAGCGACGGTGCGCGCGGTGAAATCGGCGTTGCTCGATGGGCCGGTGGTGTATCGTTACCGGCTCGATGACGGGCTGCCCGGCACCGAGGGCGGGTTCCACATCTGCACGTCGTGGCTCATCGAATCGCTGGTGCTTCTGGGCGAGGGAGCCGAGGCGGGGGCGCTCTTTGACCGGATGGCGGCGCTTGCGGGGCCGACGGGGATGCTGCCGGAGCAATACGAGCCGAGGAAGGGGCTTTCGCTCGGCAATACGCCGCAGGCGTACTCGCATCTTGGGCTGATTAATGCGGCGGTGCGCCTCGGCGAAGGTTGATCGGCGCTTCAGCGGCGTCGGCGACGCGCCATCACGATCGCGGCGGTGTCCATCGTCAGGCACGAAGCGGGAGCGGGGACGGTGTCGGCTTCCCATCGCGTGTCGTCGCCGAACGTGCCGGCGTAAATCGGTGGGTTGATGGTGGGGAACGCGTCGAAGTTCCAGAGGTCTGGGTTGAGCACGCCGTTCAGGTTCGCGAAAGTGAGTTGAGCCGTGAAGGTTCCGGCGCCGCTCCATCCGAGGTCGGCGCGCGAGTCGAGGAAGATGAATCCGTCGCCGCGAAGATCAGGCGAGGCGGGGGCGACGAGCAGGAGGTAGAAGTCCCCGGCGTCGAACCCAGCCGCCGGAGTGAAGGTGATGTACAGACGGTTCTCGACGATGGTGCGCCCCGTGAGATCGGGGCGCAGGAAGCGGAGCATCGACGCGACGGATTGGTCTCCTTCGGGAAAGAAGTCGATCACCTCCGTCATGACGCTCGCGGCGGTGGTTGGGGCGATGGCGGCGGAAAGCAGCACGGCTGCGGCGAGTGTGGATTTCATGGCGGCGGTTCTCCGTCAAAAACTCGGCGTTTGCCGAGGGCCCGAGATTCCAGGGGCGCTGATTGGATGCCGGAAGTCGCCGCGGGTTCCCGCCGCAGCGGCGCACCGTCGGGATTCACTATCATGGCCTCCAAATCAACCTTGTCACTCAAAGCTTGGAGTTTTTTCGGCATGGAAACCACGCTCATCATCCTGAAACCTGACGCCGTGCAACGCGGCCTCATGGGACGCATCATCACCCGCTTCGAGGAGAAGGGGCTGCACATCGTCGGCTGCAAGATGATGAAGATCAGCCAGCAACTGGCCGCGACACACTACGAGGCGCACAAGGAGAAGGGGTTCTACGCGGGCCTCGTGAAGTTCATGACGAGCGGCCCGGTGCTGGTGCTGGCGCTGCGCGGGAACGGGGCGATCACGATCGCGCGGAACATGATGGGGGCGACGTTCGGCTCGAAGGCGAACCCCGGGACGATTCGCGGCGACTTCGGCGTTTCGAACTCGTTCAACCTGATCCACGGGTCGGACAGCCCCGAGGCCGCGGAGCGGGAGTTGAAACTCTTCTTCCAGCCCGGTGAGGTGCTCGAGTTCCCGCGTGCGATCGAGGGCTGGGTGTACGACATGAGCGGCGGGAAGGCGGAGTAGGGGAGAGGGGACAGGAGACAGGAGGACCGCATGGGCAAGGGATCAATCATCACTCTGGTCGTGCTCGTCGCGCTGGTCGTCGGGGGCATGTTTGTTTGGAAGGGGGTGCAGCGTTCGCGGACGGAGGCCGAGGCCCGCGAGGCGCCTCGAAAACTGCTGGCGTTTTCGATGGTCTACAAGGAGAACCGCGACTACCTTGACGGCCTTATCCGGGAGGCGCATGGCGCGGCTTTCGAGAAGGCATACAACCCGGGTTCGCTCTTTGCGCCGTCGGAGTGGGACGAGCAGGTGTACGTCGAGCATGTCTTTGATGCGGTCGCGGCCCGGGTGCTTGCGGACGGCAAGCCGGAGATGGCGCGCGACCTGCCTGGGGTGCATGAAAAACCCGAGGGTTATGAGGAACCGATCATCGGCGGAGGTGGCAAGGAGGGCCAGCCGCGGGAAGAAGAGGAGGCGCCCGCTACCGCGCCGAGCCCAGGCGGAGCGACCAGGCCATGAGCATCGATGCCGCGCCGATGAGGAGCGCGCCGATCGCCTGGTGGCTCGTGGCGAGCAGGACGGCGGCGAGCGAATCCACTTTGCCGGGCTGATAGGGCAGCACGGCCATGAGCGTGATGAGTCCAAGGAT
>JAGVLZ010000134.1 GCA_020054055.1 Phycisphaerales bacterium | reverse complement strand
TCGCGCACGTCGCGGCCGCGGCGGTGGACGGCGAGGACGACCATGCGGAAGCGATGGAGGAACTTCACCTCGCGCACGGTTTGCCCGGCGAGGCTGGAGCTCGGTCCGATGACGCCCTCGACCAGGACGCCCTCGTGGGCGGAGATCTGGGAAAGCGGGAGCTTCAGTTCGGTCACGAGGTCGATGCCCTCGATCGAGCGGGCGTGGGCGATGCCTTGCGGCCGGCAGGCGAGATACAGGCGATCGCCGGCGGCGAGGGTCGTCTTCTTGACGTCGAATTCGACGGCGACGTCGTGGCGGACCAATTCGAGCACGCGGACGCCGCGGGATTCCACGAGGCCGGCCGCGGCCAGCGTGAGGCCCACGGCGTCGGACCCGGGTTGGACGAACACCTCGGTGAGGTATTCGCGGTCGTCCTTGGCGCTGGGGACGAAGGATTCGCGGGAAGGGAGGATGCGCCAGCCGAACAGCGCGATGTAGAGCGTGCCCGCGACCACCATGGGCACGCCGACGTTGGCGAGTTCGAACATGGTCAGCGGCGGCTGGCCGTGGGCGGTGGCGATGCCGGAGATGAGGAGATTCGTGCTCGTGCCGACGAGCGTGCAGCAGCCGCCGAGCACCGCGGCGTAGGAAACCGGGATGAGCATCTTCGAGGCGGGGATGTTCATCCTCGCCGCCAGGCTGAGCGCGACGGGCACGAACACGACGACGACCGGCGTGTTGTTGACGAAGGCGGACGCCGCGCCGACTCCGAGCGTGAGCAGCGCGATCACGGTGAAGTAGCTCCAGCGTGAAAAACCCTCCAGCGAGGCGGCGAGCCGATCGATGGCGCCGACCTGCACGAGGGCGGCGCTGAGGATGAACATCGCGCCGATGGTGAACGGCGCGGGATTGGAGAGGACGCTGAACACTTTCTCGCGCGGCAACAGACCGGTCAGCAGCAGCACCGTGAACAGCACGATCGCCGTGACGTCCGGCGGGATTTTTTCCCACACGAACATCACGAGCGCGAAGCCGAGCAGGCCGAGCACAAAGGCGATTTCCCACGTCATCGTCGCGGGAGACTGTAGAAGGGCTGGTGCGCCGCGCCGAGCGGGACCGGAGGCGAGGATTGCGGTTCGCGCTATCCGGAAATTCCCGGGATCAGGAGTAGCGGCGCGGCTCGGATTGGCGATACCACCGGTAAAACGAGATCGCGAACGCGATCATCATCACGCTCATGCCGCCGAGTTTCATCATCGAGCCGGCGAGGAGCTGGTCATCCTTCGGGCTGAAGCCGGCGATGATGCGGGGGGCGAACTCGTAGGTCGGGTAGAGGATGTCGGTCGAAAACGTGATGTAGGCGAACACCGGCGTCATGCCGATCGTGATGCCGACGTAATAAAACATCTGCCAGGCATACTTCGTGGGCGGGAACTCGCGCGAGGGGCTGCAGATCGGCCACCAGAGGAAGAGGGCGGCGCCGAAGAAACTGAAGTGTTCGACGACGTGGACGGTGCGGTTCTGCAGGGCCCAGTCGTAGAGGAAGGGAAAATGCCAGCACGAGACCACGACGCAGTAGATCAGGCCGCAGATGATGGGATGGGTGAGGAGGCGGAGGGCGGCGCGCAGTTGCGGCGCGGCGGTGACGGGCCGCACGAGCCAGTCGGGCAGGCCGAGCAGGAAGAGGATGGCGGCGGGATAGATGATCAACTGGTGCTGCAGCATGTGCGCGCTGAGCAGGAAGCGTTCGCCCGCCTGGTCGAGCGGCGATCCGACCGCGAGGTAGAAGATGAACAGCGCGCCGTAGAATTTCGCGGCGTGCGCGCGCGGGTAGGGCGTATCGGGCGCGAAGCGGGCGCGGAGCGGACCGGTGAGGATGGCGTAGAGCCAGCCGAGCGCGATGAGACCGCCGATGAGGAATTGCTCGTTGTGCCAGTGTCTCCAGTCGATCATGAGGCGCGCAGGGTGCGTCGGGTTACGAGCGAAGCGAAACGGCGGAGGCGAGGCGAGCGCGGAACGGAATGATTCTGTTTTCGCGGCAGACTGAACCGCGAGGACGAATCATCGGGCACGCATGAAACCGCCCGCAGCGAATTCTCCGCCCCGCCGGAGCCTACGCACCGCTAGGACTACGGGCAAAGAATACCCAATGGTTCGCCCTAGCGTCCGGCTCGTCGGCGGATTCTTGCCCGCGGCGCTAGCCGGGTCTTTTCGGGCAACTCCGGCCCAAGCAGCTCCCAGACTTCAAGCCCGAACGCGCGTGCCAATCTCTCGAGGGTGTCGAGCCGCAGATTGGGTTTTCTGCCCGACTCGACCTTCTGAAAGTATTTGTATTCGAATCCGGCTGCCTCTGCCGCGCTTTCCTGCGTCAGGCCGTGCCTCTCCCGCAAGATGCGGAGATTGGCGATCAGTTGGGGCAGGGCGCGCATGAGGCGCGAACCCTACACTGGACGGGATAACGCCGACACCGTCACTTGGGGCGTGCAATCTCGACGGAGTAGCGCCAACGTCGCGATCGTTCCCGTCGAGGGCCACGCGGCCGAGTATCGGCTGCGTCGGCGGGGGCACTCCTGTGCTTTCGGTCCATGAAATCCGTCCACTGTCTGTTCGCTGCGCTCGCACTGGGCGCCGATCCCGGCGCATCGTTCGCCCAAGAAATCGCTCCCCGCTCGGCTCCAGTTGAGCTTTGGCGTCGGGTCGTGGAGTTCCCCCATCACGTCGTCACACTGGTTCGCGTGGTGCCACGACCGGCCGTCGCGGCAAAGGTGCCGCCCGCCCCGCAACCGCTGTCGGCCGAGGAGCAGGCGATCGCCGACCG
>JAGVLZ010000166.1 GCA_020054055.1 Phycisphaerales bacterium | reverse complement strand
GAACTTCTGCCCGCCGATCGATGCCTCGAACATCAGGCCGCCGGTCGGCCGCGTGAACACGGCCACGCCATCCGAGTAATCGGCCGTGGCGGCCGCGCCGGAGGCCACTGCCACCGCCGATGCGTTGGCGGAGAACTCGACCTGGTTCCGTTTGAATTCTTCCAGCCCGCTCCGCGATTCGAAGAAGACGATCTCCGCATAATCCTGGCCGCCGAGTTGTGCGCCCAAGGTGATCTGCGTCACCTCGGCCGTGCCGATGACTTTGCCCTGTTCGTACACCACGCCCCCTTGGCCGTGGGCGGCGCCGATCCCGGCGGCCCCCTTGGTGATCTCGGGGAATACGACGTAGCCGTACGCCCCGTCGAAGAAGCGCGACATGGATGCGTCCTCGCGAAGGAAGCGATGAACCGTCTCGTCGGCCCGTTGGGTGCGATAGGTCTTCGCGTCCACGGTGTGCGCGACCTCCCGGTAGTCGGAGCACGCGGCCAGCCCGGCCGCGCCGATGAAACATGCAGAAATCAGTGTTCGTGCGATCGGCATGATTGACTCCTTTCAAGTATCATTACGCCGTGTTTGGGTTGACGGGTTGCAGAGGTTAAGGGCAATTCATCGGCTAACTCGGTGATGTGGGCGTTACCTCATCGAATGCGCCGAACGCGCCCCGGCGCGCGAATCGAGTATGGAGGATGCCGATGCCAAAGGCCGTCCAGTTCAGCGTCGCGCTCGACAACACCGCTGGCACCCTCGCGGCCCTGTGCGCGCGGCTCCACAAGGCCGGGGCGAACCTCGAGGCCATCACGGTGGTAGACAACGCGGAGTGCGGCTGGGTGCGCTTCGTGGCTTCCCACGCGCCGAAGGCGCGGGCCGCGCTCGAACGCGCGGGATACACCGTTTGCGCGAACCAGGTCGTCACGGCGCGCGTCGGAAACAAGAAGGGCGAACTCGAACGCCTCGCCGCGAAACTCGCCAAGGCGGGGGTCAATATCAACTACATCTACGGCAGCGCGTCCGACGCCTCGCCGACGATGCTCGTGTTCGGCGTGTCGGACATCGCCAAAGCCGTCAAGGCCATCGGATGACGGGCGATTTCACGATCCATCCCGATATCGCGCTCGCCTCGACGCTGCCCGCGCGGTTCTATGCTGACCCATTGGTCCTCGCCGCTCAGCGCGAGCGCGTCTTCGCCCGATCGTGGCAACTCATCGCCGATACCGATTCGGTGAAAGTGCCGGGGCAGGTGAACCCCGTCACGATGCTCGACGGGATGCTCGACGAGCCGATCCTGCTGACGCGCGACCACTCGGACCGGCTGCACTGCATGTCCAATGTCTGCACACACCGCGGGACCATCCTCTGCGCCGGCGCGGGGCACGAGAAAAGCCTCATCTGCCGCTACCACGGCCGGCGCTTCGACCTCGACGGGCAATGCAAGCACATGCCGGAGTTCGAGCAGGTGAAAGGGTTCCCGTCGCCTACGGATCACCTGCCGAAGGTGGAGCACGGATTGTTCGGCAAGTTCATCTTCGCGTCGCTCGACCCCGCTTTCGCGCTCGACGAACTGCTGGCGGAGATGGGGGCGCGCATCGGCTGGCTCCCGCTGCACCAGTTCGCGTTCGACGCCGCGCGCTCGCGCGATTACCTCGTTCACGCGAACTGGGCGCTCTACTGCGACAACTATCTCGAAGGATTCCACATCCCGTTCGTACACGCGAGCCTGAACGAAGCGATCGACTACGGCTCGTACACGACTGAACTCTACCGATGGTCGAGCCTGCAACTGGGGCTCGCCAAGGGTGGCGAAGAGGCGTTTGACCTGCCCGCGGGTTCGCCCGATGTCGGGAAGCGCGTTGCGGCGTACTACTTCTGGCTCTTTCCGAACACGATGCTTAACTTTTATCCTTGGGGGTGCTCGGTCAACGTGGTGCAGCCGTTGGGAGTGGACCGCACGCGCGTTTCGTTCCGAACCTACGTCTGGCGGCCGGAGAAGTTGGACCGCGGCGCGGGGGCGGTGGGGGGGCTCGACCGCGTCGAGCGCGAGGATGAAGCCGTTGTCGAGGCGGTGCAGCGGGGGACGCGGTCGCGCCTCTACGAGCGTGGCCGATACTCGCCGACAAGGGAGCAAGGGGTCCACCACTTCCATCGGATGCTCGCCGCGGCGCTCGGAAGGGGCTGATCGCAGCCATTCCGGCGCGATTTCGAGGTGTTTCTGTCACTTTGGGTTGGCATCATCGCGTCCGATACCCATAGTTGAGGGGTTGTCGCTCGAACGAGCACGCTCTCGTCACGGATTTGTCGCGCCCCGGTCCCGTGCTTGTGGCATGTTCTGGGGTCCGAGGAACTTTCTCCCCCATGCTGAGACACGCCGTACAGATGATGTTCGCGCTCGTCGCGCTGGAAGCGATCCGGCCCGCGGCGGCGCTATCGCCCGAAAACGTCCTGCTGGTCTACAACTCACAGAACGCCGAGTCGCTTGCGGCGCGGGACGCGTACATCGCCGCGCGACCCGGCGTGCTGCAACTCAATCTGAACGATCCGACGATGCCGGCGGGTTCGGTGACGCGGGCGGAGTACCTCGCGCGGATCCGGGCGCCGATCCGCAACTTCATCAACGGCGAAGGGGGCGGCGTCGATCGTTCGCAGCAGGTGATGGCGATTGTGACGACGCGCGGATTGCCCGCGCGCATCCTCAGCGCGGCGGGGGGAGCGGACGAGTTTGTGATGAGCTCGCGATGGTCGAGCGTCGAGTCGGAGTTGACGCTCCTGCAGCAGGACATGGAAGCGGGGGGATTGGCGTACCTGCCTAATCGATTCAACGGCATGGTCTACAACCCCTACTGGCGGATGAGCGCGGGGATCGCGTCTTTCAGCCGAGCCGGAGTGAAGACGCAGCGGGCGTTCGGGAACGTGCTGCTGCCGCCGGGGCCGGAAGAGGTGTGGCAGGTGACGGGGTTGACTCCGGGCGGCATGTACCTGGTGTGCAGGCTGGATTCTGCGCCGACGCCGGGCGGGAACTCGGCGGTGCAGAACATCGCGGCGCTGATCGCGCGATCGCAGCATCTGGTGGTGGATCGGTGCGGTGCGCAGGCGCTCTTTGATGAGTACGGTGCCCCACCGCCGCCGAATGGGTTTGACCTGGATGACGGCGAGGTCTTCCCGCTCTTCCCGGACCGCGCGGACTTCGAGAACGCCTCGGCGTTCATGAACTTTTTCGGCATTCCGTCGACGCACGATCACACCTTCAACTTCGTGACGGGTTCGGAGTTGCCGGATCAGACGCGCCCGCTGATCGCCTTGGGCTCGTACGGCGAGAACCACGCCTTCAACGGCTGGGGAGAGAACCCGCCGGGGATGGGGACGTATATCGGCCTGTATGCGTTCCATCCCGCGGCGGTGTCCATCGCCTACGAGAGTTGGAGCGGGACGAGCATCTACACCGGGAACGCCGGTCGCGGAGGGCAGCAGCAGTGCCTGGACTTCATCGCCCGCGGCGGGTCGTTCACCGTGGGGAGCGTGATGGAGCCCTTCGCCTTCACGATCATGGACATGCAGGACTTCCTGCCCGCGCTGCTCGGTAACGGGATGACCTTCGCGGAGGCGGCGTACATGGCGCTGCCCGTCCTGAGTTGGCAGTTCATCCCGGTGGGCGATCCGCTCGCGCGCGTGATGGTGGTCGGGCCGGGGCCGGTGCCGACGATGCAGCCGATCGGGTGCGCGGGTGATGCCGACCGCGATGGCAATGTGGACTTTGCCGACATCACAGAGGTGTTGACGTTCTTCGGACTGGCGTGCGAGAGCGGGACATCGCAGGGGGACGCGGACAGCAACGGAGTGGTGAACTTCGAGGACGTGACGGAAGTGCTGACGAACTTTGGAAGCGGTTGTCAGTGATCGTCCGCTATCCCACGAGCGTGTCGTAGAGTTCCTCGATCCCCTTCCCCTCGGTGGCGACGGTCTCGATGACCCGGCGCCGGCCCGCGATGTCGCGAAGGTCGCGCATCAGTTCGTTCTGCCCCGCGTGGTCGGCCTTGTTGCAGACGAAAACGTCGGCGATTTCCAGAATTCCGGCCTTGTCCATCTGCACCGCGTCGCCCATGCCGGGGACCAGGACCACCGCGGTGCGATCCACATGTGATCGGATCTTGGTCTCGTTCTGGCCGGCGCCGACGGTTTCGATGAAGAGGAGGTCGAAGGGGGGACACAAAGACGTGGCACGAGTGGAGGAAGCACGAGACACGGGTTGCAAGCCCGTGCCACAAGAGAAAGGAGTGCCACCAATCAGTTGGATGATGTCGTCGAGCGCGTGATAGTCCTCGCCGCTGATCGCGAGGGAGCGGTAGAAGATGCTCTCTTCGTAGCGGTTGAAATCGACGCGGAGTCGGTCGCCCAGCAGCGCGCCGTTCGAGATGGGGGACATGGGGTCGAAGGCGACGACGGCGGCGCGGCCG
>JAGVLZ010000187.1 GCA_020054055.1 Phycisphaerales bacterium | reverse complement strand
GTGATGATGCGCAGCACCGCCTCGTAGCACAGCACGCCCGTCAGGATCCAGATGACGAAGACGGAGAGGACAGCGCCGAAGATCTCGATGCGATGGAACCCGAATGTCTGGTGCACTGTGGCGGGACGCTCCGCCAGCCACACCGCGGTGGTGCACAGCGCGGAGAGCACGAGCACTCCCGCCGATCCGAACACAATGGACCTTGCTGCGTGCATCAACGTTGCCTCGTGTTATGGCTCGATGGGTGCGTCGGCGAGTCCGGTCGTGGGCTGCATCGTTCCCGCGGCGAGGCGCTGCGCCTGAGGGTTGGTCGGGTCGCGTCGGAGGGCTTCGGCGAATGAGGCGTGTGCGTCGTCGGGACGACCGAGATCGGCGAGGATCATCCCGCGCAGGAGGGCGGGGGTCGCATCGTTCGGAGCGAACGCCACCGCGCGTTCCAGCGTTTTTGCCGCGGCGTCGAGTTTCCCGCTGTCGCGCTGCCAGATCGCGAGGAAGAGGTACCCCTCCGCGCGGTCGGGGGTCAGCGCCATCAGCCGCTGCCCCGCTTCGCGGAGTCGGTATCCATCCTTGAGCATGAGCGAGACGTTGCCGAGGTCATTCCACACCGCGGCATCGGCGTTGTGCGCCGGGTCGGAGGCGATCTTGACCAGGAGTTCGCGCGCCTGAACGGGCTGGTCGAGGGAAAGCAGCGCCCGAGCCCGCAGATGCTCGAGATCGCGGCGGTCCTTGCATTCTTCGATCGCGAGAAGGCGGCGGAGGAGCGCGTCGGCCTCGCCGTGACGATCCAACGTCAGGAGCACGCGAGCCTGATCTTCGAGGATCGACGGGTCGCCGGGCGCGAGGAGCGACGCCTCGGCGAAGTATCGGACGGCCGCCTGATGATCGCCGCGGAGCGAGGCGATGTGCCCGAGCGTCTGCCGGACGCCGGCGTTGTGCTGGAACGTGGAATGGGTCGGGGTGAGCGCGGCTTCGGCCTCGTCGAATCGTCCCTGGTCGATCAGCATCTCCGCCGCCGCGATGGGGTATTGCGGGTTCGACGGGTCCGCCGCCGCGGCCTGCTGGTACGACTGCATCGCGTCGTCGAACTTGCTGAATCGCTCGAAGACGATCCCTTTGTAGTAGTGGGCGTCGGCGTTCTTGTCTTCGATGGCGAGCGCGGCATCGAAGGAGGCGAGCGCCCCCTCGAGCCGGCCCATCTCGACCAGCACCCGCCCGCGGAGCACATGGCTCCGCGCCACCGTCCCGTTGAACGCGATGGACTGGTCGACGCTCTGGAGAGACTTTTCGAGGTCGCCCGCGAGGAACTGCTGCTGCGCCATGTCGAAGGAGGTGGCGGCCTTGACGCCGTTCATCCTCGCCTCGGCTTCCTCCTTGAACTTCGTGGTGTGCGCGCCGTGTCCGCTCTGACAGCCGGCGGCGGTGAGAACCCCCGCGAGGCACACGAGCGCGGCGGTGGAATGGGTCGCGATTGGACGAGTCTTCTGCATTGGTTCACTCCGTGTCGGCCTCACAATGGAAGCGATCACTCCTCCGTCGGGCTGGAAGCGATGTCGGTCGGGTTCGCGGATGAGTCGGGGATTGCGGGCTTCTCGCTTGAGTTCTGGATGAAGGAGAAGAACTCGGCGAGCAAAGGCTCACTCGACGCTTCGGGATTCGGACCCACGAACGCGGCCGAGCCCTCCGCCGGGGGCATCGCCGACGCGCGGGCGGCGGCTTCCGAACCGACGATGGTCTCGAGCATGCTGCGGTGCGGCCAGCGGTCCGTCTTCCCGGTCAGTTGCTCCTGCATGCGGTGAACGTCGGGTTGCGCGGGGCTGAGTTCGAGCGAACGCCGCAGGGCATAGAGCGCCTCGCCCTTCTTTCCCTCGGCGGCGAGTTTCTCCGCGCGGACGTTCAACTGCGAGGTCTGCTTCTCGCGGCTCCAGGGCAGCAGCCCCTGACGCGAGCCCGCGCGGACCTGCTCGGTGACTTCGACGGCCTTCTCGCCTTGCGACAAGAGGTTCTGGTCGTTCATGATCGTGGGCTTGATCATGAAGATGACCTCGGACCGTTTCGTGGAGTCGTCGTGACCGCGGAACGCCGCGCCGATGAGGGGGATGTCGCCCAGGCCCGGCACCTGGCTGCGCGACAGGCTCGTCTGCTCGCGGAAGAGGCCGCCGAGCACGATCGTCGAGCCGTCGGGCACGATGACGTTGGTCGTGATCTCCTGGCTGACCTCGTCGGGGACGGTGACGGTTCGGCCGGCAGAATCGGTGAACTCGTTGACGATGCCCTCCGAGACCTTGGGCTTCAGTTCCATGCGGATCAGGCCGTCTTTCGAGATGAACGGGCGGAAGGCGAGCGAGGTGCCCGTCGGCAGGAACGCGACGCTCTGATCGGTGGTGTTGTTGTTGGTGGTGCTCTTGAGGTAGCCGATCTTTCGGCCGACCTGGACCTTGGCCGACTGGCGGTTCAGCGCCAGCACCTTGGGATTCGAGACGATCGAGACGTCCGACACCTCGTCGAGGGCGCGGATGAAGACGCCGATGTCGTCGTGGAGAATCGAGAGTTTGAACGTTCCCGGTCCGGCGGTGTTGCCGGGGGTGGAGACCGCCGCCGATCCGCGGCCGTCGGGGGGAGTGAAATCGGCGCCGCTATTCAACACGCCGGACGATCCGAGCAATCCGCCCAGCCCCAGGAAATCGGTCATGTTCACGCCGTTGAGGAACGCGAAGTCCACGCCGAACGCATTGGATTCGGAGAGTGTCGCCTGGAGGATCGTCGCCTCGACGAGCACCTGCGCGGGCTTGGTGTCGAGGTTGATGATGAGTTTCTCGACCTCCGCGACGTGCTCGGGATAGTCAAACACGACGAGGGTCGAAGCGAGGGCGAACTGCTCGTCGCCGGTTGGGGTGTCCGTCGGGATTGAGAACGACCCCACGTCGCCGTTGGTCTTGATCTGACCCTTGTCGGAGAGCAGCGGCGAGACAAACTCGGCGGCGTCGTTCGCGTTCAGGTAACTCAGGCTGATCACCTTTGAGACGATCTGGCGGTCCTGCGCCTGGATCTGCGCGAGTTCATCGAGGGTGTAGACGTAGATGAAGTTGTTCTTCTCGACGTACCCGTAGCCGTTGACGTGGAGGATGGAGTCGAGCGCTTCGTAGAGCGTGACGCCGTAGAGATTCGCGGTGACGCGGGCCGAGACGTCCTTGCTGGCGACGATGTTGCGATGGCTCTGGAGAGAGAGCATCTGAAGGACGTTGGCGAGGTCCTCATCCTGCACGAACATGTCGACGGTCTGGTACTCGGAAACGGTGATGTCGGGCGGGGTCTCGTCCGCGTCGGAGGCCGGGGTCGCCTGGTCGTAGACCGGGACGTCTTCCGGGTACCGCGGCATGGGCGGCGTCACCTGCATCGGGTTGCTCGCGGTCGGCGTCGCGGGGGATTGCGCGGCTGAGGTCTGATTCGCCGCTCCCGCTTTCGTATAGGTGCCGGGCTTGCTCACTTGCCGCGTTTCCGAGTTCGTCGTGGTGGTGGTCGTCGATCCTCCGGTGGTGGCGGGGGTCGATGAGCCGGAGGATTGGCCCGAGGTCGTGGTGCTCTGTCGCGCCTGCAACGTGGTGCCCGCGGCGAGGAACAGCGTCAGGCAGGCGCCAAGAGCGAGACGATCGACGCGACCCGTGCGGGAGAGGTTCATCCGTGCGACTCCTTGATGCCGGCGCGGGGCTGCGCACCGTGGTGCTTCAACGTTCTGGCTTGGCGATCGACAACCTGACACGAACCGACTGCTTCTCGATCACGATTGCCGAGGCGGCTATTTCGATCACGGTCCAATCTCGATGCGACTGCCCGACCCGGAGGACGCTCGAACGTCCGTCCGTCTCCACCACCGCGGTGGGTTGCTGGCCGAGCAGAACACTCTTGAGTCTCCAACCTGTTGTCTCCTCAAGGACTTGCGCTTCGAGAAGCCGCGCAAGGTCATCGGCGTTCTGCGTCTCCGATTCGACCGTGAGCGGATCGGCATCCGTCTTCGACGGGTCCGCACCCGGAACTTGTCCCGGTTTTTCCGGCTTTGCCGGGGGCGTGGGGAAATAGGCGCGATCCAGCGCGAAGAGGTTGCGCGAAACGCGCGGCGGCCTCGCGACCTCGATCAGGCGTCCCTTGTAGAGCGCGTCGTCCGATGCGATGGCTCGACTCACGGCGTCGCGGCCGGCGCTCGCGAGAGACGAGACTTCGGCCTCCTTATCGGAACCCGCGGCGACCCCCGTTTTCGGACCGAGGGCGAACCCCGCGCGAATCACCGCGATGAGAAGCAGCGCGAGGAGCGCGCCGAGCGAGATTGCCTTCTTCCTCTCCTGGGCCAGCATGACCCGGAGCGCGATGAGTTGACGCTTCATGGCCGCGCCCCCGTTTCGGAAGGTGCGGACGCGCTCGTCGGCGCGTCGGGCGAATAGAAGGCGTCGATCGAGAACTCCGCACGCACCACGCCTTCGGTCCCGCCCGCGGACGGCGCAGTCGTTCCGCCGGCCCGTTCGGACTGCGAAGTGATCCGCAGCCGCTCGACCCGAACGAGCCGGGGCATGGATTCGATGCGGGTGACGGCCTCGTGGATGCTGGTGAATGGGCCGTTCAGCACGACTGTCACCGGCAACGAGGTCGCGTCTCCGAACGACTTGGGAGGTCGCGTGGTGATGTCGCGCTGGTTCAGCCCCAGGTCGGTGAGCGTATCGCCGAGCATCCCCATCAGCCCGGCCACATTGCTGTCGGTCGGGATGGGTGTCATGCGTCCCTTGCCGAAGTCTCTGAGCCTCCCGAGGTCATTGGTGAGGCGGTCGATGACGTCCGGGCCGTCGGCGGGCTTGGCAAGTTCCGTGTCGAGCGAGCGGACCTCGCGACCGAGTTTGACCCTCGCCGCGGCCGGCGGCACGATCATCACGAGCACTCCGACGGATACGAGCGACACCCATCCGATGATGAAGAGCGTGGGGGTGGGTCGGATCATGGAGTCCCCCCCGGGTTCGGCGCGGCATCGGCGCTGACAAACTGGTATCGAAGTGAAAGGTCCACCTCGCATGTGACGCGGAAGTTGCGGACTTCGCGCCCTTCGAGGGGCTTGGCCCGCGTGAAGTCGACCGTGACCCGGCTGAAGAGCGCGTGCCCGTCGAGCCCCGAGACCAACGACGCCACGGCGGCGTCGTCGTTCGCGACACCCTCCATCTCGATCACCATGATCGGGCGCGGCGCCTCCGGGGCCTCCGGCTCAGCAGACTTGCGCGTTTTCTCCTTCGAAGAGGAGCGCGAGGCGGGCTTCTCTTCCCTTGGAGTGATCGAGAGTTCGCTCAGTGTCACGCTCGGCGGCGTCACGGATGCGATGGCGTCGATCGCTTCGGTCGCCCGGACCGGCCAGGCCAGCCGGTTGTACCGCGTCACCATCGCCTCGACCTCGCTGATCTCGGCGAGCAGCCGATTGACGACCTCGTTGCGGCTCCAGGTGATCTTCATCTTGAGCGCGAGGGCGTCGCGGCGATCCGCCATCGATCGGTTGGCAAGCGACAGGAACCAATGCGTCCCGAAGAGAGTCGTCGCGGACAGGAGGTACACGAGCGTCCATCGCCGGATCATCCGGCGACGATTGAGCGCGTCGCGGCAGACAGCGGGCATGAGGTCGATCGGTCGGCTCATGCGGCCCTCCGCGGCTGATGGAGGCTGTGGACCGAGGAGGAGGGTTTCGCGGACAGGTCCGCGAGGCGGCGCGTCCCTCC
>JAGVLZ010000089.1 GCA_020054055.1 Phycisphaerales bacterium | reverse complement strand
GGGCTAGACGGCGAAGCAACGCGCACGAGAAAAATCGAGACCTGCTCGACGCCCGCTCCGGTGACGCGGCTGGTCGGCGCGATCAATCGCCTGCTTGCGACGAGCGCGAGCGATGACAAAGGGGCCTGACCCTCGGAGCCCGCATCGAATCTCGCTGGGTTCGAGCGATCGCCGCGTCAGGTCAGCCGGCCAAGCCACACGCCCAGCGCAAAGAGCGTCACGGAGGCGAGCGCCGCAAGAATCAACACCACGCCGCGGCGCGCGAGAACCGATTCACCCACCCGATTGACCGCGCGGCCGATCATCGACTCCGCCCGCGCGGGATGCAGCAGCGCATCATCCATCGGCGTGCCCGGGTTCGAGTCGGAGAGGGCCTCGAGTTCCGCGTAGGACCGTGGCGGCCTCGCGTACAGGTCCGTCCCGCAGCGGGGGCAGAGCCAAGCGGTCTCTCGGGAGGTGTTCTGAATCGCTCGGCCGCTGAACCCGCACGCGAGGCACATCCTGCGTGCGAGCCTGACGGGCATGACCGTGACGGCGCGGGCCATATCCCGAAAATATATCACTGATTTCGCGCGATGCGAATGGAATGCGCAAAGTGTGTAGATCGGGGAGAAGATTTGTCTCAGCGGTTCCGCCGATGGAACGCTGATTCGGGGGGGCGAACGCCGATCAAACGCCTTCCTCAACCTTCTCAGAGGTGCTGACGCGCCGAGCGTCGGGCGTCGAAGTCAGCGTCGGCTTCGCAGCGCCCTGCTCGACCTCGTCCTCGATCCCCTTGATCCCCTTCTTGAACTCGACAATCGACCGGCCCACGCTGCGGCCGATCTCGGGCAGCCGCTTGCCGAAGAGGAGCAAGCCGATGACGAGGATGACAATCCATTCCCAACCGCCGGGCATGCCGAGGAAGCCCATCGTGCAGAATCCTTTCGCCTTGGGGGCCGAACGCCGGTATTCAAGCAGGCTTGCAGGCCGGAGTCAATGCGCGGCCCCGATCGCCCGCGAAAACGGGGAAGGCCCGCAAAAAAGAGCACGCTCCGCCCCGTGATAGGTGAGGCGGAGCGTGCCTGGAAAGGGACAACTTTCGAGCCCTCAGGGGCGCGTCAGTTCAAGCAGCACGCGGTTCACATCGGCCTGGTCCACCACGCCATCGCCCGTCAGGTCGGAGTCGGCATTGCCCTGTCCGAATGAGTTGATGACCGCGGCAAGGTCGGACACCGAGAGCCGTCCGTCGGAGTCGAGGTCGATACGAACAGAGTTGAGATTCCTGAACATCGGCCCGGCCCGCCGGACGCCCGGCGTGAGCGCCATCGCGTTCGCCTCGGCGAGCACCTTCCAGCCGTTCGGAGAACTCGTGTGCTGGTAGGTCACTTCCTCGCTCGACCCGTCGAGCGAACGGGCGACGAAGAACTCGCCAGTCAGGTTCTGCGAAATCGTGCGTTCCAAATCCTGTCGGGTGAAAATGGGGGAGACCAGCGCGACGCCCGTTCCGGGCTCGATCGATTGGGCGAGATAGGAAACGATATTGAGGTCAACGTAGGCGCCGCTGACATCCACCGTCAACCACCCTTGCTCATCCACTGCCGAAACAGACTTAGACGCCACGCCGAGCGGCGCGAGCAGGTCCATGAGCCGCTGCAATCCAGCCTGGGTGTCCACGCGGACGGCGATCCGGTTCGGATCGAGTTCGAGCGGCTCCCACTGACCATCACGGATGATGCCCGGCTCGCGCGCGAGCAGCGCCGCATCGGTCGCGATCTCGGAGACGGTCTGACCATCGTCCGGCCCGCCGCCGATCGGGTCGAGCGTCTCGCCCGATCCGCCGCCCTCGGCTTCGGAAAGCGTCATCGTCTCATCCGCGTTGGGCGAGTTGCCGCCCGTGCCACCCCCGCTTGAGGTGCCCTTGTCGCCGCCGCCGTTGGTACCGGGGGGCGGGGGCATTGGGATGAATCGCGCATCGCGACCGCGGCTGGCAAGAACAATGGCCTCGTCCGCCGAGTCGATATCGCCGTCGGAGTCGATGTCAGCGCGAACGTGCGCACTGTTGGCGGGATTGATCGGGCTGATCGGCCCGCCGGCGAGCAGGCCGCGGATCGCGCCGACATCGGTGTTGTTCACGCGGCGGTCGCCTGTCACGTCGCCCACCAACCCCGTCACGGAGATGATCCGCTCGCCCGCGAGTTGGTTGCCGCCGATATCGAACTGGTTGACGAGTTCGACGCGGAAGCGCGCGAAGTCTGGGAGCGTGGGGCTGAAGGTGATGACGCCGTGCGTCCCGTCCTCGCTGAGCGAAGTGCCGATGGCGATGTCAGTGAGTTCGAGGTGGAATCCGTTGGGTCCGTCGAGGCCGCTGAGCCGGACGAACGCCGGGATGAAGTTGTTGGCGCGGACCGGCTCGCTGAAGAAGACATCGACGCGCGAAATGCCGGGGCTGCGCGGATCAGAGGTGAAGTTGTCCGCGCCGAGCGAGAGCGCGCCGTCGCCCGTCGCGCCGTGCTCCTCGACGGCGCTCCACGATTCGATCGTCGGCGGGATCGCGTCCGGCTCGAAGATGAGTTCGTAGATGCCGGTGCCGCCCTTATCGAAGATGTGGACCTGGTGCTCGCGGACCGGCTGCTCCTGCGGGTCGATGAAGGTGCGGTCGGTCTGGCGGAAGTTGAACTCGGGGATGATGGCCTTGCCGTCCGAACGGACGACGCTGCTGAGGATGAACATCCCGCCGTAGGGATCGTCGAAGCGGTAGTAGGCCCAGTCATTGCCGGGGACGAGGACCGTCGCGGTCGCGGTCAGTCCCCGCCCGCCCCCGGAAGAGCGGCCCGTGACGACGTTCGCGTCAAAGATCGCGGTGAGGTCTTCCTGCGTGCCGTCCGAAAGGTGGAGCGTGTCCGGGATGTCAAGATTCGCCGGGTCCGCGATGTCGTTCGTCACGAAGTCGAGTTTCATGTCCTCGATCGAAGGAGGCTCGTCCGCGCGGACGACCTGGATCAGTTCGTGGATGTTGACCTCCTCGATGAGCGATGAGCGCGGGTTGTTCAGCGGATCGACGTGCGTGAAGGACGCCTGGTAGTCGATGAACTGCCCTTGCAGGCTGCACAACATCAGGAACCGCGCCACGCCGGTCTGCATCGGGCCGATGTCGCCGAAGTTGACGACAAGTGAGGGAGCGACCTCCTCTGTGTTGAGTTGGGCGCCGATGATCTCGAAGTTGATGATGAGGCCGCGCTCGTTCTCGGTGATGACGGGTTGGCTGGATTCGACGCGGAGGTTCCGCGCCCCGCCGAAGCCGTCGTTGCGGATGCGCAGGCCGAGCGAGAATGGCTCGGAAGGCTCGATGACGCTCGCGGTGAACGGGTTATCCGAGAAAACGTCGCGCTGCCAGTAGTAGTCGAAGGTCAGACGCGGGTCGGGGCGCACCGTGATCGTGATCCCCTGGAGCGGGATCGCGATGGCGTTCTCTCCTTGTCGATAGGAGAAAATGCCCGAGACGATGTAGTCCACCGGCTCGGTCGGCGCGGCGTTGTTCAGGGGGAGCAGCAGCCACGACACGCGACCCGATGAATCGGGCGGCATCATCCCCGTGCCGTCCACCGCGTTCAATCCGATCAGGTCCGGGGGATAGATGTTGAACTTCTCGAACGCCGGAGTCCCGTCGAGTTCGGAGACCTGCACGTCGACCAGCAGGTCCTCGACAGGCGTCGTGTTGTTCTGGTTGACGATCTCGAGTGCCGCGGTGAAAGCGGTCCGGGTCAACGTCACGCGCTGGTTGAGTTGCAGCACGACGGTGGCGCAGGTGCCCTCGCCGCCGATCTCGACAACGGAGTCATCGGAGAACGGCGTGATCGACGCCTCCGCCCGCGCGGCCTGCGCATCGAAACCCTGGAGATACTCGGGGGGTGTCCCCGCGATCGGTCGATCGGCGGGAATCGTGCGCTGCGCGACGATGCTCGCCGGGAGTTTCTCGGCGAACTGCCGCCGGACCTCTTCTTCGTCGAAAACGAGTTCGGGATGCGGCTCGCCGCGAGAGTTCACGCAGGCGCGGTCGACGAAGTAGTAACGCGAGCCCGGCTCGACGATGGTGATGTTGATCCCGAGGTCCGGGCACTGGGCCGCGAGGCCGCCCTCGAGGTAAATGCCCTCGAAGCAGGCGTCGGCGCTGACCGCGCCGTCCATGATCGTCATGCTGACGCAGGCGCCGGTGTTGATGCTGGCGGAGGCATTGAACTGGCAGGTCTCCTCGCCGCCGACGCTGACTGTGACGTCGAAGACGACGCCGCAACCCGGCATGGCGCAGAGGCTGGCGTTGCCGCTGAGCCCCGGATTCGCCCCGGGGCATTCGCTGTTGGTCTCGTACGCGCCGCTGAGGCTTCCCGAAACGGCGACGGAGCACGACGCGCCGGCGGTGGCCGACGCTTGCGCGGGGATGCCTCCCGGCAGAACGATCGCCTTGCTCACGGACAACTCAACGCCCGCGAGCGTGAACTCGCCCGAGACCTCGCCGCTGCCCGAGACGCGGATGAACGACTGGGGCTGGTCTTCGTCGGTGCAGCAAGGGACGAGGCATCCCATCCCCTCGACATCGGCTTCGACATCGGAGATGTAGGGGATCGCTTCGACCACGCCTTCGACGACGCTTGCCAGCGGCGCGAGCAGGCTGCTGAAGTCGGCGCAATACTGACCGACGGCCTGGCACTGGCAGGGGTCGTCGCCGTTGGGTGGAGTGAAGGTCGGCTGGACGGAGAAGGGCTGCCCGGGACCCCCCGCGCCGCCGCCGCCGCACCAGCAG
>JAGVLZ010000051.1 GCA_020054055.1 Phycisphaerales bacterium | reverse complement strand
GGCGCCTGCTCAAACTTCGCCTTCACGACGCGCCCGGTCGGTGGTTCGCTCAGCGCGATCCTCTGACCTTCCTTCACGCCGTTCACGATCTCCGCGGTGGTGTCGGAACGACGGCCGACGCGGACCTGAGACTGCACATACTTATCCCCTTCGATCAGGTACACGAACTGGTTTGCCCCCTCCGTGAAGACGCCGGGCAGCGGGACCGCGATGGCGTCGTCCACGTCCATCAGCGTGATGCGCCCCTCGCACCGCATCGAGGGCTTCAGCCCGTGGGCACTCTCGGGGAGTTCAAGCGTGATCCGCACCTTGTACTCGCGGACGTTCGGGTCGCGCCAGCCGCCGCTGCGGGCCATGATGCCGATGCTCTCGACCGCGCCCTCAAACTTCCTGCCCTGCACGGCGTCGACGGTCACCATCGCGTGCTGCCCCGGCTTGATGCGTCCCACGAGGCTCTCGTGGACCTTCACCGCGGCGATCATCTCCCGCGTATCGGGCAGCATGATGATCTCCTGGTTCGGATGGATCACGGTCCCGACGTTCAGAGGCTGCTCGTTGTTCATCCACGAGTATTGTTCGAGGCTGGTGGCGTAGACGACCAGGCCGTCGGTCGGCGCCTTGATCTGGGTCTTGGCGAGTTGCCCTTCGTACTTCGCGACCATCGCCTCGTGCAGTTCGAGGCGGCGGCGCTTGTTCGTCAGGTCCGCCTCCTTGCTGGCGAGTTCGCTCTCGTTCTTGCGGGCCGTCTTTTCCAGTTCGGACTTCGCCTGGTCGAGCGCCGACTCGAGTTTCTTCCGCTCCTGGTTGTAGGTGTACTCCTCGTAGGCCTCCTTGGCGACCTCGGCCTTCTTGAGTTCGGCCTGCGCCTCGACGAACTCGATCTCGTCCTTCTCCAGTTCGTCCTTGCTCAGGAAGTCCTTCTTGAAGAGTTCACGCGAGCGGGCGACCTTTTCGGTGAGGCGCGCGACCTCGCGGTGCCCCTTCTCCAGCGCGAGGTCGAGTTCGAGGCGCTTCTCCACCACGTCGCCCGCCTCGAACTTCCGGAGTTCGATCTCGGCGAGCACAACGTCCGTCGTGGTCTTGCGGACCGATGCCGCGTTCTCGGTGATCTGGATCTTCAGGTCATTGTCGGCGGAGATGGCCTCGGCGCGGGCGGTCTCGCGCTGGAGCATCTCGTCGTCGAGTTGGGTCCGGATCTCGTCGCCGTTGAGTTTGACGAGGATGTCACCCTTCTTGACGAGACTCCCCTCCTCGACGATCGCGACGATGGCCCCCTCCTGCTCGAGTTCGCTGCGGATCGGGGTCTGGTTCTTGGCGCGGAGTTCGCCGCTGGCTGTCGCGGTGACCTCAAAGGTCTCGCGCGCGACACGATGCACGTCTGGTCGGCCGAGCGACGACCCGCCCCCGGAGCGCATGAAGATAGCGCCGACGATGATCGCAGCGCCGACGCACGAAATGATCGTAATGGATCGGAAGGAAAGGAAACCGCGGCGTGTGCTGGGTGAGCGCGTGGGCATCTGGGCCTCCGGGGTCGGGCGTGCCCCGTAGCATAGGAGACCGGACGGGTTGGGGCGGGTTGCGGCGGAAGGTTCACTCGGCGACGAAAATTCGCCGTGCGGTTCCGCCGGGGCCGACGGTCGCGCGGACCTCGCGCAGGCACTTCGGGCAGCGGCCGAGATATCGCCCGCCGTCGGCGCTCCGGTACATCCGGCCGTAGACGTGGCAGCACTTGAAGTAGACGCCGAGCCAGTTGCGATCGGCCCCGACGCTGCGCGACGATTCCCGCTCGGGTGCAGCCGGGTTCGTCACGCCGGGGATCTCGACGATGTCCTGGGGATCGGGCACGTTTCTCTTATCGGCGCGATGGAGGGGGGAGTTGCGATGGCCTATCGCCAGTAGTTCCGCCGGGGATTCTTCTCGACCATCGCCCATGTGACGCCCGGCGGCAGTTCCATGCCTTGTTCGCGCTGGCGCTTGCGGAGCCGCTCGAAATAGCCGGGAGGTGGGACAAGTTCCTTGCGACCGGCGACAAAATCATCTATTCCAAACCGCAGATCGAACTCATCCCAGGTGATGGCCGTTCCGCCGCCCAGAAACCTCCACGCGCGGCGCTGGCTCGGTGTCGCCGCGGCGAGCGTGGGATAGAACGCGAGCGGAACAATGACCTTTCGGCCGTCCTCCAGGAACACTTCGATCGCCGTGCGCGAGAAGCGAACGTCCGTCGCCGCCAGCTCTTCATCAATGAAAGTGTTGCCGCCAACGGGAAATGAAGAACTCCCGTTGGGCGACGATGATGCGCCGGACCTTCGAGCGATCCGACTCGTTGAACCCACCGCGCCGCGCTTCCGCGATGGGGTCGAGCCACCACTTCGCTTGCTTGTCTTCTTTGAAGACGTGGATGTACGGCGGCTCGTTCCTGTCCGCCGAGAAGAAGCCGAAAGCGAAACCCTGCTCATGCCAGATTGTAGGCATCGGTGGTCAACTTGTCCTGTTTAGTCGATCTCGTCAGGCAAGGCCAGCGCCCAGATTCGCTTGAGCGGAATCTCCGCCTTGATGTCCTCGTCGAGCCGGTCGTAGTGCTCAAGAATCTGATTGATCAAGTCGTTCTGATCCCAAAGCCTGACGCGGAAGAACTGCGTGGCCTTTTCCTTCAGAACCGTCGGCTTGAATCCGCCCCACGAAACAAGAAGTCCTTGCTCCGCATGAACATTCTGCATGGTCCCGATCAGTTGATCGAGGGTCGGACGGTCCACGGGTGTTTGTGCCGATTTCACCTGAACGCACATCCGAGGCTCGCCGAATCCGAGTGGGCCGGGGGCGGCGAGAAGGTCTACGCCCTTGTCCGCTCCCTCATCGCTGCGAAACGTCGTGTACCCCTGCGCCTTGAGGATCGCCTCGACAAGGCTTTCCATATCACGTCCTTTGAACTTCGCCAGCACATGCTTGGCGATGGCGTCCCGCGCGGCCACCTCAGGATCGGCGAGCGAGCCCAACTCGATGCCGTCATCTTCGTCGTCGTCAAGGCGCGCGATGTGGGGCACGCCCGCCCATCCCTCACGCTGCATCCCCCGTACACGCTCCTCAGCGCTGTTCCGCTGGATGCGGCAGATCGTCATCGCCGCATTCAAGGAAAAGAGTATGTCCTTGTCGAAGTTCGTCCTGGGAATGCCTTGCTCGATCCATTTCACCTTTCTCGAATGGAAGAACGGGTTGGGTCCCTTCGCATGGAACTCGTAGTCACCAAGAAGTTCGCTGATAGCGATCGACCCCCGATTCTTCCGGGGCATGAGAATCCAATCTTCTTTTTGCATGCCGTGGGAGAAGCCCCAGATTTGACCGGTGTTGTTTGAGATGTGCGCTTTCGTGAACCCCGGGGTAGAACTTCTCAATGATTTCGCGGATTCCAGCGCGATCCTTGACCGCCGAAAGATCGTGCTCAAGCCCGCTCCATGTGAGGTAGACGCGCGAATCGTCCAGAAACTTCTGCTCGTACTGCCCATGACCGCCGCCACGAATCATCCAAAGCCCCATGAGGAATCTCCTTCAGTCCAAGAGTATCAGTCGGCACCGGGGGCGGCGCTCGAAGATTCGCTCTGCCCCCGGCTACGAACTCCCAGCCTTGCAGGCTGAAGAAACAAGACGTTCATCCCTGACCAAAGCATTCTTTTCTTGAACCCACTCTTCATGTCTTTCTCTGTGTTCTCCGCGCCGCTGTGGTGAATGCCTTCTTCTTGACGCTCAGAACTTCGCATTCCCCGGCGTCCTCGGGAACGGGATCACATCCCGAATATTCTGCATCCCCGTGCACGCAAGAATCAAGCGCTCGAACCCTAGGCCGAACCCGCAGTGAGGCACCGTGCCATACTTCCGCAGATCGCGGTACCACCAGTACGCCTCCTTCGGCAGTTTCATCTCGTCGAGGCGTTGATCGAGCACGTTGAGCCGTTCCTCGCGCTGCGAGCCGCCGATGATCTCGCCGATGCCGGGGGCGAGGACGTCCATCGCGGCGACGGTCTTGCCATCGTCGTTGAGACGCATGTAGAACGCCTTGATCTCCTTGGGGTAGTCGCGCACGATCACGGGGCGCTTGAAGACCTCCTCCGTCAGGTGTTTCTCGTGCTCGGCCTGAAGATTCGCCCCCCACTTCACCGGGTACTCGAACTTCTTGCCCTTCTGGATCGCCTGCTCCAGGATCTTCACCGCATCGGTGTAGGTGACGCGCTCAAAGGGGGAATCGATGACCTTGATGAGCGTCTCGATGACGGTCTTATCGATGTGCTCGTTGAAGAAGGACATGTCGTCGGGGCGTTCATCCAACGCGGCCTTGAAGAGATACTTGATGAACTCCTCGGCGAGGTTCATGTCGTCATGAATATCGGCGAAGGCGATCTCCGGCTCGATCATCCAGAACTCGGCAAGGTGCCGCGCGGTGTTGGAGTTCTCGGCGCGGAAGGTCGGACCGAAGGTGTAGACCTTCGACAGCGCGCAGGCGTAGGTCTCGACGTTGAGTTGGCCGGAGACGGTGAGGAAGGCCTCCTTGCCGAAAAAATCCTGTGAGAAGTCGGGGTGATGAGAAGAAGAAGAAGAAGAAGAGGGGGTAGACACGGGTTGCAAACCCGTGCCACTAGATGGGGTAGGTCGGGTAGAAGAATCAAGGGTCGAGACGCGGAACATCTCGCCCGCTCCCTCGGCGTCGCTCGCGGTGATGATCGGCGTGTGGACCCAGAAGAATCCGCGCTCGTGGAAGAAGCGATGCACGGCCATCGCCAGACAGTGTCGCACGCGCGCCACCGCGCCGAAGGTGTTGGTGCGGACGCGGAGGTGGGCGAAGTCGCGCAGGTACTCCATCGTGTGGCGCTTGGGCGAGACGGGGTAGGTGTCCGGGTCTTCGACCATGCCCAGCACGCGGAGCGATGTCACCTGCATCTCGACGGACTGCCCCTTTCCCTGGCTCTGGACGAGCGTGCCGGTGGCTTCGATGGAGCAGCCGGTGGTGAGGTGCAGCACTTCCGACTGATAGTTGGCGAGCGCCGTCGGGGCGACCAGTTGCAGCGCATCGAAGCAGGAGCCGTCGTTCAGCGCGATGAACGAAAAGCCGGCCTTGGAATCGCGGCGCGTACGGACCCAGCCCCGGACGGTGGCCTCACTGCCGGGTTGGGCTTTGAGTGCATGAGTGACGGAGAGAGACGGCATCGCGGATTCCTTGAAGGGCTACAGGCTCAACGAACAGCCACGGATGGCACGGATGAAGGAAGGGATGAAGACTAATAGGATGTTAGATCTTGAATTTGAGATTTGAGATTTGAGATTGGAGATTGGAAACTCATGCCGCCGCGGCCTGCACCGGCACGGTCGAAAGGATGTTCTCGATGATCTGGTCCGAAGTCAGCCCCTCGGCCTCGCCCTCGAAGTTCAGGACGACACGGTGGCGGAGGGCGTTCGCGGCGATGGCGCGGAGGTCTTCAATCGAGGCGGTCGGTCGGCCGGCGACCAG
>JAGVLZ010000312.1 GCA_020054055.1 Phycisphaerales bacterium | reverse complement strand
CGGGCGATGGATCGGGCAACGACCTCGGCTCGGCACTCAATCGCTCATTCGATCCGTCGGCTTCCTTCGACGCCGCGAATCCGCTGCTCCCGGAAGACTTCGTGCCGGACTCCAACCTGCGCGACGCCATCGAGCGCCTCGATCTTTACCTCCGCGCGTCATCCACTCCCGAGTAGATTGACGGCCTGGGCGGACGGTCGCTCTACATCGACCGCCCCCTCGTGGGCGGAGATTCGCAGGACCGACTCGTCGCCGCGCCGCGCGTCTCGGCTTCCATGCTCCGCGCCATCCTCGACACCCTCGCCTCGCTCGACGCCAACCTCGCGGACTACCGCGAAGCGCTCCTCGAAGACGTGGGACAGGCGAAGGACCCCGCGAACCGTCTCGCCTTCGACCCCGTCGCCTACGCGCGCCGCGTCGCCTCGCTCCCGCCGGACAACACCACACGCCGCGCCTTCGACCTCTGCGCAGCGCTCTTCAACCAGATCGATCAATCCGGCCTCACCCCAACCGAGGCCGCCTTCTGCAAGCGAAAGGGAGTCCAGCCCCTGACGGACGACCAGACCATCACCGCCGACCAACTCGTCGCCGCCATCGACGCCTACATCAAACTGCAAGGAACCGTCGCCGCGAATCAGTAGTGCACCAACACCCCCTCCCCTTGGGAGGGGGTGGCGAGTCCGCGAGCCGGGGGAGGGACACCGGCGGCGCCCATCGCGTCGCCGGCACGACGGTCGCTCATTCCTTTGATCGAATCACCACCTCCCCCACCGGCCACCCCACCACCAACCGCCCCGCCTCATTCAACCCAACCCTTTTCCCCTCAACCTCAATTTCCGCGCCTCCCAATTCCTCGAGCGCAATCTCCACTCCCCCCGGCGGCGCCCCGCGCAACTCCCCCTCAAACTTCACCCACCGCCCCCCATCGCGCATCCCGAAACTCAACGACAACTCCCCATAGTGCGTGGGCAGCCGCGACGCCGCGGCACCCCCCTCGATCCACTCCCTCGTGATCCCCATCCCCACCACGAGCGCCCCATCGCCGCGCTCGTGAACGAACATCGTCCGCAGCAACTTCACGAAGTCCGACCCCACCCAGGTGTGCGGGATATCCCCCAGGAACCCCGGCGTGCGATACCCGTTCCGCACCACCTCCGCCCACGCATTCCACCCCGCCGGCCGCTGATCCTTGAAGAAGAAGTCCATCATCCGGTGCGTCACATCGCGTCGCCCCAGCAGCAGGAACGTCGTCGTGTTCCGGATCTCGTATGGCGTGTAATCCTTCCATTCGAGGCGACCCGCGGCCCGATCATCGAACCACTTCGCGTACCGATCGAAGGTGTTCGCCAACTGCGGCTCGGGAATTCTCCCCAACTCACCGACCGGGAACACGCCGATCGAGGTGGAGGTCGCATCAAAATCGCCGAGTTCCACGCACCCCGGGATGTAGTCGATCCCCTTGATCTTCATCGCGAGGCGCATCGAGTCGTACAGGCACGTCCGCATCGAAGCCGCCGCCGACAACGCCCGCGCCTCCAGCCCTTCACCGCCCAGCCGCCCGCCGATGTACGCCGCATCCTCAAGCCCCCGCAGCACCCAGAAATCATCCCAATAGGAGTGCATCGGCTTCGCCGAGTACCCCTCGTGACTGATCGACTCGGGCACGAGGCCGTATTTCGCCCGCTCAATCCCCTCGCCATGCTTGTACTGGTCGGTCATCCGCTGCGCTCGCAGCGATACGATGTAGTCCACCGCCTTCGCCACGCGACCGACATGCGAACGCAGAAACGCATCGTCGCGCATGAACCTGTCGTACTCCGCGACCGCATAGATGAACTCGCCATGACTGTCATGCTCCGGCACCGGGTCAGGCCCGCGCTCATCCGCGCAGCAAGGCACCTTCCCATCCTCATACTGAAACGGCGCGAACCAGTCGATGAACGCCCTCACCTCCTCCGGGTGCCCCGCATAGAGCAGCGCCGTCGAAGTCAGCGCCCCATCACGTATCCACGTTCGGTCATACGACCGCGATCCGGGCTGGATCGCCGCGCCATCCCGATTAATCAGGATGTACGCGACCTGTGAGCGGAAGGTGTCGGCGTAACGCTGCGCGCTCGGCGGCAGCGAGAAGGAAACGCGGTCGAGCCGCTCGCGCCACTGGGTCAATGCCTGCTCATGGCATTGGATCGCGGGTGGTGCCGCATGAAACGGGTTCCGCGGCCGGCTCTCCGCCGACAACCCCGCGACCCACGAAAAGTTGACCGATTCTCCCGGATCGAGGACGCCAGAGAATTTTGCTGCTCCAGATGAGAGTTGGGAGCCGTCGATCGAACCGCGGCTCCTCGGAAGAAACCCCGACTCGAGCCAACGCACGACGTCGCTCGAACGGAACTCGCACGCGCCCTCCGCGAACTCCTCCGGGATCTCCTCGAACCACACCCCCCAAGGCTGCGCGATGAACCCGCCGTCCACGCTCGTCACCGTGATCGGCGAAACGCCGCCAACCATGTTCAACTCCTGCATGGGCGGCAGCACTTGGAAGGGCCGCAGCGCCAGCGCCAGCGCGATGGGCAGCGGTTCAGGACGCTCATTCGTCACCGTGTACCGCGCACACAGGTGGGCCGCGCCCGTCGGCCCGTGCGCCAATGCCGTGATCTCCAGCCGCACGCCGCCGACGCGCCACGTCACCGTCGGGATCGGCAGCGAGCCTTCCGCCAGCGAGTGCGACATCTCCGCATCCGCCCACGAGTGCAGCCGATCATCGAACCACAGGAAAGGCTCAACCGTCGGTCCACCCTTTCCCAACTCGATCGCGCCGTCCTCGCTGATCAGCGCTTCCTGCTCGTCGCCCGGTGCGCCGATGACCGTCCAGTAGTTCTGCTCGCCGAGAAACGCGCGCGGGTATCGACCGCGTGGCGACTCAGCCGCGACCGCACGGAGAAACGCGTTGGGCGTCTCCGAAAACGAAAGGTCCCTGACTCGCACCGCCTCAAGCACCGCTCCATGCACGCCGACTGACCGAGTCGCTCGAATGCGCACCGCGTCCCCTTCGCCCTCGGGGATCGCCACGAAATCCAATCCGTCGTCCGCGCCGACCACATGCGGCACCGCCTTCCAACCTGTTCGCGGGTCTCGAACCTCGACGACGTACTCCGGCGGCCGCCCCTCTCCCCAGCGAAGCGAAACACCGCCGAACTCACGAACCCCGCCGAAATCCAACTCGATATGCGATGCAATATCGTCCGCGCCGCGCAGCCAGTTGATCCTGCCGTCCGGCGGCAACTCCGCCGGCGGCGCGTGACCCTCCGCCGAAGAACTCGCCCGCACCCGCACCGGACCGTCCTGCGCGATCTCTCCCATTTCCTCAAACTCCAACCCCTCGATCCACACCGACCCCTTCCCACCCGCACCCGCCGCCACTGCGATTTCAATCGCCCTCACCTTCGTCAATGGTCTGTCCGCTCCCGCCGGCCCCCACGCGAACGAAAAATGCCGCTTCTTCAGCGTCTCGCACGTCCACTGCGCCGGAAACTCATACGCGCGCTTGTTCACCCACCACACATTGTCCCCCGTCTCATCGATCAACTTGAACTCGAAGTTGTTCGTCGGGCACTCGCCGCGCACGTTGAAGGAGAACTTCCAGTTCGGGGGCAGATCAATCTCGACATCCCGCCGAAAGACCACAAACCCCGACCCGCGCTGAAAGTCGAAGTCCACCCGAAGCGACCCGCCTCCACTTGCAGCATCCGCCTCATCCGCGCTCACCGAAGCCTTCACCCCATCCGACCCCGAAGCCGTCCACTCCGACGGCTCCTCCAGATCCTCAATCACGATCGGTGCCGAGTAAACCGCGCTCCGAGCGAGCAAGACCAAGAGAGAAGCGATCAAACAAGCCCGCTCCAGCCATCCATGCCTTCCGCCCGTGAAACGGGCCGATCGATGGTTGCCAGGCGCGCCAGCGTCTGGATCAGCGTGCCTCGATACTTCTTCAGCCCATGCACTGGGCGACCGATGGCGAAGCCCAGCAGTCTCTCCACGACACCAGCCCGCGCCGCGAAACAGTCTGCAAATGCGCCTCATGCCACCCTCCAATCCTTGCCCCATCGCCAACTTCTCCGCTAATGTAATCGCTTTCATCGTCCCCGCAATCACACCTCACAACACCTACCCCCCAACCCGACCCGAAGTTCATCGCACATGCCCACCGCCCCGACAACATTCCCCAAGGACTTCCTCTGGGGCGCCGCTTCCTCCGCCTATCAAATCGAAGGAGCGGCCCACACCGACGGCCGCGCCGACTCCGTCTGGGACGCATACTGCCGCACACCCGGCGCGATATTCGAGAACCACACTGGCGACACCGCCTGCGACCATTACCACCGCTACCGCGAAGACATCGAACTCATGCGCCGCCTCGGCCTCCGCGCCTACCGCTTCTCCGTTTCCTGGCCGCGCGTCATCCCGCAAGGAGTGGCGGAGGTCAACGACAAAGGCCTCGCCTTCTACGACCGACTCGTCGATGCCCTCCTCGAAGCGAACATCCAACCCTTCCTCACGCTCTTCCACTGGGACTATCCGCTCGCGCTCCATGCCGGGGGGCGTGGCGGCTGGCTCAACCGCGAATCCGCCGACTGGTTCGCCGACTACTCGCGCGTCATCGTCGATCGACTCAGCGACCGCGTTGCCCACTGGATGACCCTCAACGAACCGCAATGCTTCATCGGCGGCGGCCCGCCCCCCGGCAACCTCCCCCTCGCCCCCGGCGACCGCGTCACCCTCAAAGACAAACTCCAGATGTGGCACCACGCCGCCCTCGCCCACGGCCGCGCGACACAAATCATCCGCGAACACGCCAAACTCAAACCCTCCATCGGCTACGCACCCGTCGGCGTCTCCCCCATCCCCGCCGACGATCAACCATCCTCAATCGACGCCGCGCGCATCGCCGCGACCTCGGTCCTCGCACCGCACCTCTGGAACAACACCTGGTTCAACGACCCCATCCTCCTCGGCCGCTACCCCGACGACGGCCTCCGCGTCTTCGCCAACGACGCCCCCAGAGTCCAACCCGGCGACATGGAAATCATCCATCAAAAACAGGACTTCCTGGGACTCAACATCTACCACGGCATCCCCATGCGCATGAACCCCGCGGGCATCCCCGAAGAAGCCCCGCGCCCACCAGGCTACCCGCGCACCGCCTTCGGCTGGCCCGTCGAACCCGAGTCACTCTACTGGGGGCCGCGATTCATCCACGAGCGCTACAAACTCCCCATCTACATCACCGAGAACGGCCTCAGCAACACCGACATCGTCTCCCTCGACGGCAAAGTCCACGACCCACAGCGCATCGACTTCCTCCGCCGATACCTCCGCGAACTCCGACGCGCAATCAACGACGGCGCCGACGTCCGCGGCTACTTCCAATGGTCAATCATGGACAACTTCGAGTGGCTCGACGGCTACAAGCAACGCTTCGGACTCGTTCACATCGACTACGCAACACAAAAACGAACCCCCAAAGACTCCGCCTGGTGGTACGCGCACATCATCGAATCAAACGGCGCCGCACTCGACGACGAGCCCTTCCTACGCTCGGGATGAGCGAGTCTTCGAGCGAATCCCGTGGTGGAACCCGCGATCAACTCCCCTTCCCCACACTGCTCTCCCGGATCACCAACTTCGTCTGCACGGTCAGGTGCGAGCGCGGGTTCGACGGATTCTTGATCCGCGCCACCAAAAGCCGCAGCGCCGCCTCGCCGATCTCCGCCGCCGGCACGCGCACCGACGACAACCTCGGCCGAACCAGCGACGCCAGCCGCGAATCATCGAACCCGATCAACTTCAGCGCGCCGGGGATTGAAACCCCCCCATCCTGGCACGCCTGCATGATGCCGTACGCGATCTCATCGTTGCCCGCGAGCACGCCGCAGCAACGCTTCGATTTCGCCGCGATCCGCTCCGACGCCCACTTGTGCCCCCACTCCGTCGTGTACGTCCCGAACGAGAGTTGCTCATCGCTCGCCCGATGCCCGCGCTCCGCGAGCGCCGATCGGAACGCCTCGGCCCGGTGCCTCGTATCAAAGTTCTCCCGCGGCCCGCCAACAAAGCAGCACTGCGAAGGCTCGACACTCTCCAGCAGGTGACGCACCGCCTCGCGCGCCCCCGATTCGTTCCCCACCACCACCGAATCAAACTTCTGACCCTCCGGGTCCGCATCCAGCAGCACCAGCGGCGTGCCGCTCCGCTCCGCCTCGGGCAGCAGCCGACCGTCCGGCTCCGTGATCATCACCGCAAGCCCGTCGATCAGCCCGAACGCCAGCGCGCTCTCCGCGTGATCGCCATTCCGGATCCGCGCCTCCGAACTCACGAGCAGGTGATACCCGAGCGCCCGCGCCTGGCTGTCCGCCCCGCGCAGCAACTCCGAATAAAACTCGCCGAAGATGTCCGGCAGCGCGATCCCCAGCACCCCCGTCTTGCGCGTCGAAAGACCCTTTGCCAGCATGTTCGGGCGATAGTCCAGTTCGACGATCACCTGCTGCACGCGTTTCGCCGTCGCCTTGGCCACGAGGTCCGGGTTATTAATCACCCGGCTGACCGTCGCCGTCGAGACCGACGCCGCGCTCGCAACGTCCTCGATCGACACCGCGCGCGGATGCTGGGATGGAACTCGCCTGGAGGACATTTCCCTGATTGTGCCGTCCAAACACCCCTGACGCCAATCGTTACCATGAGATTCAACCACAATGAAAACGATTTACTGCTTGGGTTTTGCCCCGTTTGCCCTGCTTGCCCTTCTCGTGGCCTGCGCCGGACGCGCCGCGGAACCGGATGGACACGCGAAGCCCTCCGCCGCTCCCTCGCCGCCGGTCATTGCTGCCGATGCATCAGACAGGCGCCCCCCATTCAACTTCAGCGCCGCCGACGACGCCTTCCTCAACGAGGTCCAGCACGGCTGCTTCAACTTCTTCTGGAACGCCTGCGACCCCGTCACCGGCATGGTCTACGACCGAACGAGCAAAGAGGTCATCAGCGTCGCGGGCGTCGGTTTCCAACTCTCCGCCATCCCCATCGGCATCGAGCGCAAATGGATCACGCGCGAGCAAGGCGAGGAACGCGCCACGCGCATCCTCCGCGCGCTCCTCGCCAACCCCGACAACCGGAAGTTCGGCCACTTCTATCACTACCTTGATCCGGCCACCGCCGCGCCGTCGCACGCCGGGTACGAGCGCACCGTCAGCACCATCGACTCCGCGCTCCTCATCGCCGGTGCCATCACCGCTGGCGCGTACTTCAATGGCGCAATCCGCGACATGACCGACCGCATCGTGAGCGAGGCCGACTGGAGAGCCTTCGTCCCGCGTGATGAAGACGTCAAGAATCCCGCCGAGCGCGGCTGCATCAGCCTCGGATGGAAGCCCGACGACAAGCAAAACCCAACCGGAAATGGCTCGCTTCTCCCGTTTTACTGGGCCGACAGCGGCGATGAGCACCGACTCGTCAACCTCCTCGCGGTCTGCGCCCCGCGCGAAAAACATCGGCTCCCGCCGGAGATGTACTTCCGACTCCGCCGCGCCCTCGGCTCCGACAACGGCGGGAAACCCTTCGTCTGGTTTCCCTGGTCCGGCGCGCTCTTCGTCTCATTCTTCGCGCACTGCTGGATCGACTACGCGGCCCTCGGCCCGGACAACCCCGCCGACTTCGGCCAATCATGTCGCGCACGAGTCGATTGGTGGGAGAACTCCCGCCGCACCGTCGCCATGCACCGACGAAAGGCCATCGACAACCCGAAGAAACTCCCGACCTTCGGCGAGCACGCCTGGGGACTCTCCGCCTGCGACAACTCGGCGGGCTATCTCGTCCCCGGCCTCTTCCCGAAACTCATCGACATGCCCGGCTGCGCCCCAGAGTTCGACTTCAGCGCCGCTCAACCCGAGGACAACTTTGGCGACGGCACCATCGCCCCGTATGCCGCGGGCGGCGCCATCATCTTCGAGCCGAGCGCCGCGCTCGACGCGCTCCGCCACTACCGCAAAGTCCCAGCGCTCTGGCGCGATCCCGCGACCGGAGGGTTTGCGTTCCGGGATTCCTACAACGCCAGCACCGGCTGGGTCGCGCCCGACTGCGTTGCCATTGACCAAGGGCCGATGATCCTCCTGATCGAGAATGCGAGGACCGGAAACGTCTGGAAGTGGATGAACGCCGACCCGAATGTGAAAGCAGGCAAGGAGCGACTGAGACTCCGTTAGCCAAACGGTTGGGTGAGCGTTCGCGATTGTGCAAATCATGTGCGATTTTCGGTTGACCGACCCCGCACTTTGGCGCATCTTGAAAGCGGTTACACCAACTGAGTTTTGGGCTTCGATCACATTTCCCGCGTGTCTTGTGCCGCGGTCGAAACCAAAGCCAACGGGAAAAACCAGGAGAGACAAAACATGAAGCGATTCCTCATCACCGCGTCGTTCGTGCTGGCAGCCGCCGGCTCGGCCTTCGCCTCGTACAACGGCGTGGAAATCCGGGAGCGCATCTTCAACGATCGCCCTGACAGCACGCTGCTCGTCACCAACAACTATCCCGCTGCGGTCCAGTTCACCGAGACCGGCTTCGGCCCCGGCGGCTTCGCCAACCGGCACAGCGCCTACCTCTCAACCAACGGCGGCGCGTCGGCCGAGGACATCGATTACGCCGATGCCTTCGACATCAGCATGCGCGTCAACCACCTCGCCCAGACGAACGTCAACGTTGAAGCCGGTTTCCAGGCCGACCTTTTCGGCTTTGGTTTCTTCGGTCAACTGCCGAACGGCGAAATCGCCGCCTTCGGTTCCATCTTCCCCTTCGTGTCCTTCGGCATCCAGCCCTTCGGTGCCACCATCGACCTCCGCATCATCCACGATCCGGGTGATGGCGACGGCATCAACCCGCTCCCCCTTGGCGGCGCCCGCTCCACCTTCCAGTACGGCTACAACCTCGGCAGCGGCTGGGTCTACAGCGCGCAACTCCCGATGGGCGGCAGCGAGGGCGGCATCCCCGACGTTGCACCCTTCCTCCTCGGCTTCGGCGTCCAAAACAACGGTGCCGCTGAAACCGGCGCGCTCGCGGACACCCTCTTCACGGACATCGTCGTCGCGAAGGTCCCGGCCCCGGGCGCCATGGCCCTTGTCGGCCTCGCCGGACTCGTCGGCCTCCGCCGCCGCCGCTAATCCCCCGACCACGCACCACGAGCACCCAACGGCCCCGGCAACATCGCCGGGGCCGTTTTTCATCGCGTCCAACGAATCACGCCCATCCCGGTTATCCGCCTTCCGCCGTGCATCCCAGTGAATCCCGCGGCAGCAATCCTTTTCTGGGCACGGTTGACTTCAACGGACTTGAACACCATACTCATGTAAGCGGTTTCAAGCCCGCATTCTGGCCCATTGTTGACCTCCTGTCCCGAGAACGCCGATCACACCCGCATGGGAGCCGACATGCTCTCGAACCGTTACGGCCGATTCGACGCCACCGGCTCGACCTTCTCCATCACCGACCACCGCACACCCATGCCGTGGACCAACGTGGTCTGCAATGGCCGCTACGGCTTCGTCGTCTCCCAGAACGGCGGCGGCTTCTCCTGGCTCGACAACAGCCAACTCAACGTCCTCACTCGCTGGGACATGGACATGGCCCGCGACGATCGCGGCCGTTTCATCTACCTCGCCGACCTCGACGCGGGAGACACCTGGTCCCTGAGCCCCGCGCCCTGCTTCCCGAACTACACCGACTACCGCTGCGACCATCGCCCCGGCTCAACAACCTTCGTCACCGAAGCGAACGGCGTCCGCGCCGAGTGGACCCTCGCCGTCCCGCCCGGTGAAACACTCGAAGTCTGGCACGTCGCCCTCACCAACACGACCGCCAAGCCGCGCAGACTCCGCATCGCCTCCTTCCTCGAATGGTGCTGCGGCGTCGCCCCCGATACCAAGCGCGAGTTCCATCGCCTCTTCATCACCGTCTCCCACGATCCCGCCCGTCGCGCCGTCGTCGCCACCAAAAACATGTGGGACATCCCGAAGAAAAGCGAGAAAGACCACTGGAACAACGGCTGGCCCTACGCCGCCGCCCACGCTTTCATCTCACCGAAAATGAAGCGCGACCTCGCCATCGGCGATAAGCCCCTCTTCCTCGGCCGCTACGGCGAGCAACGCACCCCCGCCGCCATGCAGGGCGACGCCCTCACCGCCGGCTTCGGCCGCTTCGGCGACGGCGCCG
>JAGVLZ010000231.1 GCA_020054055.1 Phycisphaerales bacterium | reverse complement strand
TGGCCTCCGCGTCGCCCTCGTCTTCGCCCGTCCACCGGAACAGTTCGGGCGATTCGAACGAAATGGGCTTGAAGGAGCGTCCCTGCATCGCCAGCGGGGCGGTGCGGCCGATGGCGACGCCGTCGTGGCCGGAGCAGCCGGGGGAGCCCGAGCATTGGTTGTCGAAGTATCGTCCGAGCCATCCGTCGCCCGTGCCGTTCGTGTCGGCGGTGTGCCAGATGTCCATGCTCTTGAAGTGCGAGCGGTTCGGATTGGGATAGCCGACTCCCTGCACGACGGTCAGTTGGCCGTCGTCGAAGAGTTCCTTCAGCGGCCCGAGGCGCGGATGCAGTCCGAGACCATCCCCTTTCCCATTCTTCGCGAGGCGCAGCACATCTTTCTCGGGGATGGCGATGCCGGGCCGTGCCTTGTAGTAGGCGGGATCGCCGAAGGGAACGACGGTGTTCAGCCCGTCGTTCCCTCCCGCGAGTTGGGCGACAACCAGTATCCGCCCATTCGCGAGCGACGCCGCGCTGACGCCGGCGCGCCCCGATTGCGCGAGCGCCTCGGCCGACGTGTGCAGGAACGTCGGGATCGTTATCGCGGCCGACGCGAGCGTGATCCCCTGGAAGAGGAAGTCCCGCCGGGTGAACGCTCTGGAGTTGCTCAGGTCCATGAAATGGTCCCTTTTATCCCCGATTTCGCCTTACGCCTTACGCCTTACGCCTCAGCACAACTGATACTCCGCGGTCGCCGTGATAAGCGCCAGCGTCCGCGAAACGCTGGTCGAATCGATCTTTCCGAATGAGGAAAGGTACTCCGCCACCGCCTTCTCCTTCTCCGGCTCCATCGGCTGGCCCAGGCAGAACTCGATCAGGTATCGCGCCAGCGCAGCGGGGTTTTTTTCCGCGCCGGCGGTGGACTCGCTCGCCTCCATCAGCAGCGGGAGGAAATCGTAACGCTCATCGCTCGCCTGTGCGTCGTACCCCTTGGGCATCTTCCCCGTCAGGAGGAAGTTCGCGACATTCTGCCGGACGAAGAAGGTCGAAGTGTTGATCCACGAACGCCCGCCGTCCCACCCCTTCACGCTCGGCGGGTAGAAGAGGCTCTGACCCATCAGGTCCAGCCCATCGTTCAGCACGCCGAGGTCGCGCACGGGGGTGTTCAGCGAGCGGACCATGCCGACGACGAGTTCGGCGGGGCTCTTGATCCGCGCGAGGCGGTTGGCCGGGTCGTGGAAATGCTCGGAGAGCAGGAGTCGCCTGAGCATCGGCTTCAGGTCGTAGCGCGAGGCGAGCAAGGTCGAGGCGAGTTGCTTCACGACTCCGATGACCACGCGCCGCGACTCGCCCTCGGCGGGGAGCTCGTTCACGAAGAAGCGGTACAACTTCAACGAGATGAACTCCGCGGCCTCGCGCTTCGCCAGGATGGCCTTGACGAACCCGTCGCCGTCGAGCCCGCCCGACTTGCCGAGGATGGTCTTCGTCCCCTCGTCGTGGCGATCCTTGCGGAAGACGAAGCCGTTGTGCTCGAAGGAATATCCGGTGAGCGCCCGCGCTCCCTCCTTGATGTCGCGCTCGGCGTAGTTCCCCTCGCCCAGGCTGAAGAGTTCCATCAGTTCGCGCGCGAGGTTCTCGTTCGGTTTTTCCTTGCGGCTGTCGTTGTTGTCGAGGTACGCGATCATCGCCGGATCGCGGATGATGGCGAAGAGCAGGCCGCCGAAGTTGCCCGCCGCGTGTCGCCGGAACAACTGGTTCTGAAGGAACATGTGGTACGAGTTCTCGATGGTTCGGTAACTGGTCGCGAAGTGCCCGTGCCAGAAGAGGGTGAGTTTCTCCTCCATCGGGCGCGGCGACTCGATGAGCCGACGCAGCCACCAGCGCTGGAGGGCGCTCATCTGCTTGCGGTCTTCCTGCTCGCGCTGCTGGCGTTGCAAGCGGACTTTCGCGAGCGCGTCCTCGTCCTGCGCGCGTCGCGCGCGCTGGATGGCCTTCCGCTGGTCCTCCGTCGGCGGTTGCATGATCGAATCGTCGAAGTCGTCCGGCTGGACCGCGGGATAGCCCGTGGTTTGATCGAAGTCGAGGAGCGCCGACACCGCTTTCTCAGGGGTCAGCCCCGCGAGGTACGCGACCTGCTTCGGCGTGCCGCCGAATCCGGCACGCCACAGAAGGTGCCGCGCGCACGCCGGGCTCCACGCCGACTTCTCGATCGGTGAGAGCGAAGCGGTGGGCACATGCTCATCCATCGGCATCAGATCAGACTCCGGTTCGCGGTTCGGCCGCCGCCAGCACAACGCGGCACTCACGCCAACATTGCCCGTCCGCAAATCCTAGCCGTCGCACGAGGCGCACGGGTGCCACGGCCAGCGCAGCGAGACTTCGGGAGGAGTCGGCCGTGGAGGACGGCGACGCCCATCCATCCGCCGCGGCCGACGACGCTGGCCGTGGCACTCCGCTTACGACGCGCCTTCGATCTCTTCATCCACGCCAACGACCCCTCGCATCCCGCCGGCATCGAGGATCAGTCGTCCCTCGTCATTCAAGCCGCGCACGACGGCCTCCCTGCGTCGCCCATCCACGCTCCGAAGTCCGATCGACTGATCCAGCCTCCAGAGTCTCGCCGCCGCCCACTCGACGACCGCGCGCTCCAGCGGCCCGGCGAGCGACCG
>JAGVLZ010000064.1 GCA_020054055.1 Phycisphaerales bacterium | reverse complement strand
TATCGTCTTTTCGTTTGAAGATTCCGAACGCCAAGCGTCGCTCCGTCAGATTCATGCACACCCATTCGCCGGAAACCCCCTTGCGGGTCCACCGGGATGGCCACCCATGCTACGAAACTGGAGGGCGGGGCTATCCAAGGGGTGCCACCCGCCGTTGCTGACCCTGAAACTGTGAAAGTCGCATGAGGGCAAGGCCGTCAGGTTACGGCGCAACCCGCGTCACGGCGGTACACTCAGCCCCGATGTCCGACAAGAACCTGCTTCTTTATGGCGACAATCTCGACTTTCTCCGCGACGCCGCACAGTTCCCGGCGACCTCGGTGGACATGATCTATCTTGACCCGCCGTTCAACTCAAACGCCACTTACAACGTGCTGTTCAAAGAGGTTACGGGACAGCCATCGGCCGCTCAGATCAAGGCGTTTGATGACACATGGACTTGGGATGCCAAGGCGGCGCAGGAAGAGGCAGAACTTCTGGCGGACCCCTACACGCCATCGAAACTTGCTGCGCTCATCAGTACCTTGCACGCGTTTCTGGGTCCATCGGCAATGTTGGCGTATCTCGTCCGCATGGCGCTCCGACTTGTCCACCTGCGCCGTGTGCTGAGAGACACGGGCTCGCTCTACCTTCACTGCGATCCGACGGCAAGCCACTACCTCAAGTTGGTCCTTGACGCGATCTTTGGGCCGCAGAACTTCCTGAACGAGATCACTTGGAAACGGACGCACGCGCACGGATCGGCCAAGCGGTTTGGTCCCATTCATGACACGCTTCTCTTCTACGCTGCGAGCGACAAATACGTCTGGACGTCCCCGCTCATCCCGCATGATCCTGCGTATGTTGCAAAGCACTTCAAACAGATAGACGACAAGACGAAGAAGCGTTTTCAGCCGATTACGCTGACTGGGTCCGGTGTCCGTTACGGCGAGAGCGGCAAGTCATGGAAGGGAGTTGACCCGACCAGGGTGGATCGTCACTGGGCCATTCCCGGCGAAATCATGGAGTGTTACAACCTGACCGGTGAAACGGTGCAAGACCGGCTTGATGCTCTTGATAGCGCGGGCCTCATTTATTGGCCGAAGGACGGAGAGGGGACGCCGCGTCTCAAGTGGTACGCGGATGATCTGAAGGGAATGGCTCTCCCGGATGTTTGGGCGGACATCCCGCCAATCTCCGCGAATGCGGCGGAGCGACTTGGATACCCGACACAGAAACCTCTCGCTCTTCTCAAACGTGTCATACTTGCTTCGTCGCGACCGGGGGACACCATTCTGGATCCGTTCTGTGGCTGTGGAACGGCAATCGACGCCGTAGAAACGCTCAACCGTGAGTGCCACGACAAGGCACCGCGGCGCTGGATTGGCATCGACATCACGCACCTTGCCATCAACCTCATCAAGTATCGCCTTACACGCTTCGATCCGCCGGCCCGATACGAGGTTCACGGCGAGCCTGCGGACGAGGCAGGTGCGGCGCAACTATTCAAGGATGACTCGTATCAGTTCCAGTTCTGGGCCTGCGGCGTTGTTGGGGCACGCCCAGCCGGGTCGTCAGTCACGACGCCAAAGAAGGGCAAGCGTGGCGCGGACAGGGGCATCGACGGGGCGCGCTATTTCGCTGACGACAACACGGGACCAAAGACGATCCTCGTGCAGGTGAAGGGCGGCAAGCCGGGTGCGGCCGAGGTGCGTGACTTCCGAGGCACCATTGAACGTGAGAAGGCGGCGATAGGGATATTCATCACTCTGGAGGAGCCGACTAAGCCCATGCGCCAGGAGGCCGCGACTGCCAACGTGTACAAATCGCCTCTGGACAAGAAGGGTGCTTCCGTTCCGCGTCTTCAAATCGTGACGATTTCGCAACTACTCAAGGGTGGCTCACCACGGCAACCTGCGGGCGTTCTGCTGCCGCCCGGCACCGACTTCGACCGCACGTTCAAGAAAGCCGAGCGACATGACGCGGGCGGCCTCTTCGCGAGTCCGCGCTGATCGTCCCGCCATGTGTCGGTTTCTCGACGCCCCTCAAACGCACGCACATTGGTCCCTTCCGAGTACCGACGCTAATGGGGACGCGAGCGGTCGCCCACCCAACTCGCACGCATGTGGCCCCATTCACCGTGCTGCAGATTCCCAAACGGAATCGGTACTTCACAAAAGGAGTGTCCTTTGTCGTTCAACTTCCGCCCGGACAGTCTCTTACCTCAATTGCCCGCCCCCTCCCCCCCGATCTACCCTCCCTCCCGATGCCCGTTGACCCCGCCAGCCTCTCCGTCGTCACCTACCCGCACCCCGCGCTGCGCAAGCGCGCGAAGCCCATCGACAAAATCACCGACGAGGTCCGCGCCGTCGCCAAGCGCATGATCGAACTCATGCGTCAAGAGGAAGGCATCGGCCTCGCCGCGAACCAGGTCGCTCTTCCCTGGCGCATGTTCGTCGCCGATGTGCCGCACTCCGACAACGCGAAGGACGACCGCTCCCTCAACACCGACCCCATCAGCGCCACCCGCGGCCCCGTCGTCTTCATCAACCCCGTCCTCTCCGAGCCGAAGCGCGACTTGATCCCGGTCGACGAGGGATGCCTCAGCCTCCCGGACATCCGGGGCGAAGTCCGGCGCCCCTCCGAGATCACCATCACCTACACCGACCTTGAAGGCGAGCGCACCACGCTCCGCGCCGGCGGCCTCCTCGCGCGCTGTTGGCAGCACGAGGTGGACCACCTCGACGGCGCGCTCATCATCGACCGCATGGTCCCCATCGACCGCATGAAGAACCGCGCCGCCATCAAGGACCTCGAAGAGCAGTTCGAGAGCGAGAAGCCTCTATGAGCACGCAACACCTCCTCACGCTCGGGATGAGCGCAGCGAATCCCGTGGTCGAGAGGACTCCATGAAACTCCTCTTCCTCGGCTCCGGCGAGTTCGGCCTCCCCACGCTCACCCAACTCGCGCAGCAATACGAGATCGTCGGCGTCGTCACCCAACCCGACCGACCCGCCGGGCGCGCACAGAAACCGACCTGCACCCCTGTCGCGGAATGGGCAGCGAGCAATCTGCGGGAAATCCCCATCTTCAAGCCCGAATCCATCAACAATCCTCAGGTATCGAGCCAGATCAGCGCCCTCGGAGCCGCCGCCGCGGTCGTCATCGCCTTCGGCCAGAAACTCGGACCAGCGTTCCTCATGCAACGTTTCGCGATCAACCTGCACGCCTCGCTCCTCCCGCGCTGGCGCGGCGCCGCGCCGATCAACCACGCGATCCTCGCGGGCGATGCGGAGGCCGGCAACAGCGTCATCACCCT
>JAGVLZ010000296.1 GCA_020054055.1 Phycisphaerales bacterium | reverse complement strand
GCGTACTTCCTCCCGATCACCCGCTCGAAGGTACGATCCATCACCAGCAACATCGGATCGAACGCCCTAATCGAAGCATTTATTTATTGTCAGGCCCTTTCCGGCAGAGCAGATTCCCGAAGCGATCACTCGGGTGCGGAAAACAAACATCGTGTGGGACTTTGACCCGGGCGACGAGATTGAACAAGGCCAGCAGGACTTTGAGAAGGCGGTTACTCACGAGGCGGTACACGCGATTGGATTCTCGAGCGATGTCGAAAATCCTCTTACACCACAGAACATGCGTGTCCTGACGCTATGGGACTTGTTCCGCCTTGATCGAGATCAAGTTGGTCCATTTGCCGGACTTAATGACATACGCACATTTGTTCGGATGTTGGACGCGAACAACGAGGCTGTGGGCGTGATTGAGACTTCTTCTCCTCTGGGAATACCCCGAGTGAGCAGCGGTGCGGTTCCCGGCGGTGATGGGAAGGCAGCGTCGCATTGGAAATCTGTGGGGCTGCTCGGCGGCGCGCCCATCATCGGCATTATGGACCCGCAGGGAGGCGGCCCAGTTCAGATACCGGGATATTTTTCTCCGGCTGACCGAGGTGCAATCGATCAGATGGGATGGGGTATTAATCGGTCTGGTGGCCCTCAAGCACCGGCGGCCGATGCTTTGCAGCAACCGCCGAATGGCCAAGATCGAGTGTCCTACTCTCCAACGCTGAGTTGGACGGCAGGCGGCGGAGCAACCAGCAGAAATGTGATCGTGTATCGAGGCACGTCGATCATGCAGGCAAACAAGATATTTGACAATCGTGCCGTCGTCGGAAACTCAGTCACAATCCCCGCTGGTGTCCTTGGCGAAAGCGAGACTTATCTTTGGTTCACGACCTCTATCAACAGCTTCGCCTACACATATTCACAGAAGCGCACCTTCACCACCCTCCCCGCCTGCGAAGGTGATGCCGATGGAGATCGCGACCGCGACTTCGCGGACATCAGCAACGTCCTTACGAACTTCGGCATGATGTACCAGCCCGCGCCGCCGGGAGTGTTCCCGGGCGACGCCAACGGCAATGGCGCGGTGGACTTTGCGGACGTCACCGCTGTTCTCACGTCGTTCGGGTTGGCCTGCCCATAACGAGAATCGTTGAACTTTCGACGGTTCGTGCTGGCCTGGGGTGAAATTTCCGATACTCTTCCCCTGTCGGAGGGTGTTCCTCCGTCGGCCAAAGGCCGCGCCTGTTCAGTCGCCGTTGCCCCCTCCACTCTCGGAGACGACGGCTGAGCGAACGCGTCCGGGTCCTGGGTTTCGGATCAGCCAGCGATCGGCCGCGCGCCGCCCACACCGCGCCCCCGGTTGCTGCCGCGGAGTGCGTTCGAGTGAGAATTGAACCCGCCGTGCTCGAACAGGCTCAGCAGATCCTCGGCTATCGCTTCCGAGACCTCGCGCTGCTCGAAACATCCCTGACGCACGCCTCTATCGCCGACTCGCGCGTCGTCTCCAACGAGCGCCTCGAGTTCCTGGGCGATTCGGTGCTCGGGCTGATCGTCTGCGACTACCTCTACGTCAACTTCCCGCACCTGCTCGAAGGGGACCTGACCAAGATCAAGTCCGCCGCGGTCTCGCGCCGGATGTGCGCCCGCATCGCGACCGAACTCGGGCTGGACTCGCTGCTCCTGCTGGGCAAGGGGATGATGACGCGCACGGCCCTTCCCGCGTCGCTCTCCGCGGCGGTGCTTGAGTCGGTGATCGGCGCGGTCTACATCGACTCCGGCATGGAATCGGTGCGCACCTTTCTGCTGCCGTTGCTTGCGCCGCACATCGACCTGGCGGCGTCCAGCGGCCACCAGCAGAACTTCAAGTCGGTCCTCCAGCAGTACGCGCAGCGGCGCTTCGACGCCGCGCCGATCTACATCATGGTCGATGAGAAAGGCCCGGACCACGCCAAATGCTTCGAGGTGCGCGTCGAGGTGGGGCCTCGACGCTTCCCCTCGTGCTGGGCGGCCTCGAAGAAGCAGGCGGAGCAGCAGGCCGCATATCGAGCGCTCGAAGTGCTGGGGTTGATCGTGCGCAACGAGCAGGGAGAGACCGTCTACGTCGGCGACGGGGACGACGCGGCCGCGACGCCGGCACGAGCCGCCGAGATCGACGCGGACGATTCGGGCGAGTACTACTCGACCGGGCGCTAGACGCGCAGACTGTCCATCGAACGGCGCCGGCGCTTATCATCGGTGAATGTCCATTGATACCGAGGGCGGGCCGGTGGTGATCGCCGGCGGGAGCGGGTTCCTGGGTGTGTCGCTGGCGACGCACCTGACGGCGGCCGGTGTGCGGGTCGTGATTGTTTCGCGGAGCGTGCCGAGGGAAAGCGGCGGATGGAGTCATGCGGCATGGGACGGGCGCACGCCGGGCGAATGGGTCAGTGAGATTGATGGCGCGCGGGCGGTGATCAATCTGGCCGGTCGATCCGTGGACTGCATCAAGACGCCCGATCATCAGGATGAGATCCTGCGCTCGCGCGTCGAGGCGACCCGCGTGCTGGGCGAGGCGAT